>DPSW01000354.1:3430-22440 GCA_003527145.1 Clostridiaceae bacterium
TGCTGTTAAAATTGCTGCTATCTTCTTGTACTTCAAAAAAATCCCTCCTATGTTTTTAGTTACGAGTTGCGAGTTGCGAGTTGCGAGTTACGAGAGCCAGGGTATTCCTTCTGGGTCCAGGGAACGGGGAACACGGATTAACACGGATCTTTTCACGGATTTACACTGAGGAAAATGATATTTCCATCATTCCCAATGACCCTAAGCTTGCCGCCTTATTGCTAGAGGCCAGCGACCAGAAGCTAGCGGCTCAAATATATATATATTCTCCCCTTCTCCCCTATTTTCCTTCTTTATTTTCCAAGTCCGACAACTTTTACATTTATATTACGTCTTAACATAAAGAGTTGCCCCGAACCTCCTTTACATATATACTAAATGTTAGAAAGATATATAGTTTTTGACGATGTTTCCAGGAGAAAAGTTCTTAAAATCTGACAATGGAGGAGGAAAAAGATGAAAAAAATCAAATTGACAGCACTACTGATGGCAGTAATACTTATCTCAGGCAGCATATTACCCTCTGCTGTCTTCGCCGACACCATAGGCAAAGAAGCAAAAGCCTGTGAGGCTCTTGGAATCCTGGTAGGCCCCGACGAAACGCAAGGCGTTACATCATCCTATCTGGCTTCTACTCCTACAAGGCTCCAAGCTCTTATTATATTTCTAAGGATTAAAGGCCTTGACGAGGATGCCTTTAAGTATGACGGTGACAATAACTTTATTGACGCCAAAGACTTGCAATGGGTAGTAGGAAGGAATTATCTTGCCTACGCCAAGGATAACCCTGAATTAGGCTGGGTAGGCGGCACCGACGGCAAGTTTTCGCCCAACAAATTCATTGATGCCAAAGCCTTCTACAAGGTAATGCTTGAAACCTTGGGCTATAAACAGGATTTGGATTTTACCTATGGAGATACTCTTAAATTTGCCGAAACTATAGATCTCATAACAAGCGCATCAAGCATTGAAAAGCAAACAGGCTTTACCGTCAATGATGTTGCAAAAGCCATTTATGGCACTCTCAACACCAAGCCCAAGGGAGAAACGAAAAAACTCATAACCATAATGACGGAAAAAGGCATAATAGATGAAGCAAAAGCTGTGGCGGCAGGCTTCAAAATCGACATTACTCCTGTAAAAGTCTTGAGCTTCGACAGAATATCAAATAACAAGCTGGTACTGGAGCTGGAACAGGAAATCCCCGTAAGCAAGGATGACATAAGCATAGTATCAGAGACCGGAGACAGGCAGATAACCATAAACGATGCATCGGTAATAGGTAAGAAAGTGTACATAACCACTGCTGATGTGGCTCCTTTTACCGCCTATAAACTATCTGTAGACATGGATAAGCCCGTAAACGGAATGGCAATAAAGGGTTACAATATAAAATATGTAGCTTTGCCAAAGGATACGGAAAAGCCAAAAGCTACAGTGGAAATCATCAGCAACACCGTGATCCGGCTCAGCTTTGACGAAGAAGTACAAATATCCGATGCAGAAGATGTAAGCAACTATACGATCAAAAACGATCTATATATATATAACGCAGAGCTCGATCCTGCCGGTAAAGTCGTAACTCTGACCACGGCGCCTCAAAGAGAAGGCTACAAATATTGGCTCACAGCACAGAATGTGAGAGATATATCCGGCAATACCATGGAGTATCTCGAAAAAACCTTTACAGGCATGCCGAAGGATATAATAAAGCCCTCTGTATATACTATAAAAACAGACAGCAACAAAAGCATTTTGGTTAAATTCACAGAGCCCGTAAATAGAATAACAGCTGAAAGAATAGAAAACTATATAATAGAAGGAAATGCCCTGACCATCGAGGAAGCCGTCCTGGATGAAACAGAAAATGAAGTGACTTTGACAACATCAACTCAAAATCCAGGCAGCTCATACAAAATTACTATAAGAAACATTGCCGACTTAGCCGATAATGTAATGTATGATATCACCAGGAGCTTCACAGGAGCCTCCAGCGACTCCTCCAAGCTGACAACCTCTGTAGTAGCATTTTCCGGCAATGAATTGGAAATAACCTTCAATAAGAGATTAGACAAGGCTTCAGCGGAAAATATCGAGAACTATATTATTGATAATGACCTTCAGATAACAAAGGCCATATTAGATGGCAGCGGCAAGACGGTAACCCTCATTACAGAAGATCAATCAAACAAAAAATATAAGCTGGAGATCAGCAATCTACAGGACATAAACGGCAACGCTATAGGCTATTACACCGCCTACTTTATCGGAAAGCCGAGCAATACGACTCCTTTGTCATATTCAGTGAAAAGCGGTAAGGGTGCGGTAATCATCACTTTCAATAAAAGAGTGGATAAGGAGACAGCAGAAAATGTCTTCAACTATGAGCTGGACAGCAGCCTGGGATATGCAGCCAAAGCAACTTTAGACAGCGACGCTACGGGTGCGGTAGTAACCCTGCTGACCAAGACTCAGGAAAACGGTAAAATCTACAGTATAACTGTAAAAAACGTAACTGACTATTCGGGAAAAACCATAAGCACCGATGATAAGGTTGCCAAAAAATCTTTCATCGGCTTTGGAAGTTCTGACCTCGGAGGTTTGAACCTCCATGCCATAAACGCTTATGATGTGTCTACCATTGATATATTCTTCGATAAAGAGCTGGCAGAGGATGAGCTGAAAGATTTGGAAGTAACTATACTATCGGAAGACGGAAGGCGATATGCCGTTCCTACGGGCCTGAAATACCAAAAATATTTTTCTGCCGATAAGTCTACAGTAAGGGCTCAATTTAAAACAGATTCTTCTACAAAGCCGGAGATATTTGAATCCGGTAAAATTTATGAGGTGAGGGTATCCAATATAAACAGGCTTTATGAGAGCAGCGATGGAAACATCAAGGCTTTTTCCGGCACAAACCAAGCCAACGAAGCACCTTATATAACAGATGCATATGCCATGAACAGCACCGCTGTAGAAGTCACATTCTCCAAGCCGGTAACAGGCATAAGCCCTTCCCAGTTCACCATCAGCGGTGTGAGGATCGCGGATGCATCTGTGAAATATAATGAAATAACTACCTCAGTTACTTTATACCTGAGCTCCAGTACGCCTTTGAAGGATGACGTCAATTATAAGCTGACACCCAGAAGCGGGATAAAGGATGCTGCAGGCTACAGTTCTATAGTAACCTCGGGAAATCTCTCATACAAAGAATTTGCCGGTAATTCATCTTCCAATGAAGCACCTGTTGTTCAAAACGTAGTTGCTTTAGACAAATATACTGTTACGGTAGATTTTAGTGAACCTATAGTCCTCCCCGGATCTTCCGGTTTCTCAATCAGAAGGACACCCAGCGGCGGTTCCTCAATCGTAGTGTCAGGGACCATTCTCTCTGATGACAAAAAAACTGCTACTATATACCTGAATTCATCCAATGGAGCTTTATCCACAGATTATAGCTATGAATTGTCCCTGAATACCAGCATAAAAGACCTTCAAGGCCTGGCTATAAGCTCCGATTACCGAAAAGTAGAATTTGAAGGCAGCGATGTAGACCTGTCAGATTTCGGCATAATGGCCTATTCTGTGGGTTCGGACAATAAAACCATAACCTTTATTACAAATAGACCTATAAAGAATACAAGCATCAGCATGGACTGCTTCGAAATTACCGGGGCCTACTATTCAAAAAGTTCCTCAGATTCTGTAGAGGTATATGGCAGAATGATAAAAATAAAACTAAGAAATACATTGCGCAGCAATGATACTGTAAGCATAAAGCTTACAAACACAGGCAGATCGACTATAAAGGATTTGAACAATCAAAACTTGAATATGGATGAAATCGAATTGTCCACCAATTAAAGAAAGCGCGGTCCCCCGCGCTTTCTTTAATATTATGTACTTTGTCTTATTTAGCTGCTCTTTTCACTGCAAGCTGGACTATATTTAATTCGCCTTTAAGCTCATTCATAATTTCCTTATGCTGTTCTTTATTTATCTGAGCATGGGCTTCAATGGCCTCAAAAGCTTCTGATACTTTATCATCGATGCCTTCAAGCCTAAAATCTATTTTATCCAATCTTCTTTCTGTGCTTTTCTTAAAATCTGTCATCTCAGCCTTAAAATCTGTCATCTCAGCCTTAAAATCTTTGAATTCATTATAAAAGTCTTGAAAAAGCTTCAATAGTTTTTCTTCCATGAAACTCACCTCTCAACCACATATTAACAAAATATCATAGATAATTCAATAAAAGACTTAAGAATATATCTTTTCCTTCTTCTTTTCACTTTATTTTTTAAGAAATATTTTATCTAAAGATCATTTTACCATTGATTCTAAAAAACCGTCTTCACAGCTTGGCATGTCTAAATTCGCAGTTTAAGTTTACATAAAACATTTACATAATGTTTCCTTCATTTCACTAATAGCCCATTACAAGCTTGTTACAATCTATTACAGTTCAATTACACAGGAAGGAATTCAGCTTCGCGTGTAGAATTATGTTAACTGTCGTATAAGACAAAACAATTTTCTAAACACGAGGAGGAAAAATACAACATGAGCAAAAAAATCATCGCGCTTGTCCTTGCATTTGCTATGATGTTTTCTACTATCACAGTAGCATTTGCAGAAGAAGCAATAAGCTCCGAAGCTAAAGCACTTGCCACAGTTGGCATGCTCGAAGGCGACGGCAACGGCGTGACTCCTGAATACACAGCCAAAGTAATGGACAGGTTCACAGCCGCAATATCACTTTTAAAATTAAAGGGACTTTATGCAGATGCATTAGCATTCAAAGGTGAAGCTAATTTCGCAGATGCACAAGATCTCAAATGGGAAGAAGGCAAGAACGTCCTTTCTTACCTCAAAGCTAATCCTGGATTAGGCTTTGCAGGCGACCCAACAACAGGCAAATTTATGCCTTTTGTAAACATCGATGAGAAATCCTATGTGAAGGTACTGCTTGAAACATTAGGATACAAGCAAACTACAGCCGAAGTAACCGGTGACTTTGCTTGGGAAGAAACTATTTCTTTCGCAGGAACAATCGGCTTAAAAGCAACAAATGCAAATCCTTTCACAATTGACGCTCTTGCAAAACTGACAGTATCAGCTTTGAAGGCTCAAATGAAGGATGGCAAAATCCTTATCAATGTTCTAGTTGAATCAGGTAAGGTTGACAAAGAAAAAGCTATAGCAGCAGGTCTTTATGAAGAATTAACAGCAAAGGTTGAATCCGTAAAAGCTATAGGAAACACAACAGTTGAAGTTACATTTGACGGCGAAGTCAGCGCATCCTACGCAGAAAACAAAGCTAACTACAAAATAGCAGGCTTAGAAGTTAAGTCAGCAACATTAGTGGCAAAAGATGCAGTAAGACTTGAAACAGCAGCTATGACAGCAGGTAAAGTATATACTTTAGAAATAGGCGAAGAAAAGGTTAGCTTTGCAGGCTTGGCAAAGGTAACAGGAACTCCTGCTTTAACTAAAGTAGAAGGCACAGATACAGAGAAAGTAGAATTAACCTTTGACAAAGTTCTTGACTTTGCATCAGCAACAAACGTTGAAAACTATGAAATCGCCAATGTTAAAGTTGTTAAGGCAGAGCTTGATGTTGACAAGGTGACTCTTACTACTGAAGGCCTTACAGCTAACAAAACCCATACTATAAAAGTAAAGAACATAGCATCAGTTGATGGTGCAGTATTAAAATCAGCCAGCAAATCCTTCTTTGCCAGAGTTGATAAAGTAGCACCAAAGCTTGAAGGAGTTTCTACAAAAACATTTACCAGATTAACTGCTACATTCAGCGAATTATTGACTAAAGAATCAGCTGTAGATTTAGCTAACTACACAATCAAAGCCGGTAAAGATGCTGAATTAGAAATCCTTTCCATAAAGGATATAACTGAGAGTGACGCAACTAAGACTACAGTTGAAATCACAACAGCACCTCAGAAGACAAGCGTAAGATATGAACTGGTTGTCAGCAATGTAGTTGACAGAGCAGTAGTTGCCAACGTAATGGTTAAAGAAGGCAAAGTGACCTTCACAGGCAAAGGCGAAGACAAAACTGCTCCAACATTTACAAGCTTTGACTATGTTTCAAAGAACATCGTAAAAGTTAGCTTTACAGAGCAAGGCAATACCAGACTTGACGAAGAATCCGCGTTGGATGTTAACAACTATTCATTCAACAATGATGTTGAAGTTGTAAAGGTAGAAAAGATACCTGGTGAAAAAGAAGACTTTAGAACTGTTTTAGTTACAGTTTCCGATCTTGATGCCAAAACTTACAAATTAACAGTATCAGGCGTTAAAGACGAATATGGCAATGAAATGAAGACAACAGAAAAAGCAAAAACATTCAGTCCTAAAAATGTAGTTGCAGCTCAGGTTTCAAAAGTATGGGCTAGCGACAAAAATGTAGTTAAAGTATTATTCACAAAAGATATCAACAAAGCTGTAGCTGAAGACATAACTAAGTACAGCGTAGATGGCAACATGGGAGCACCTGTTAAGGCTGAATACTCCATCAGCGCAAAGACATTGACTTTGACAATGGGTTCCAACTTAACAGCAGGCAAATCATATAAGCTCACTATAACAGGCTTGGTAGACTTAGCCGGATATGCCGTAAATGCTAAACCGACATTTGTTGGAGTATCCACAGCTAATGATATCGAAGCTCCTACAGTAGAAAGCATAGAAGCTCTTAACAACAAGGTTGTTAAAGTAATATTCAGCGAACCTATGCAAGTTCCGGCTAATATAGCTGACTTAAAGCTTACTGTAGAAACAGGCAAAACAATGACTGCAAAAGTTGCATATGAAGACAATACAACCTTTGAATTCTCCTTTGATGATTCAAAAGTATTGGAAGACAAAGAATATAAAGACACATTAGCTTTCGTTGGAACTTATAAAGACGTTGCAGGAAACGTTCTGGACGTTACCAGTGAAGACAGCGTTCTTGAGTTCTACGGTGACAGCTACGCTCCTGAGAAGATAACTCTTGACGGAAGCGATCAGACTTCAGTAAAATCCTTCAAGCTGATATTCAGCGACAGAGTGGATAAAAACACTGTAAATGCAGCAGGATTAACAGCCAGCTATGCTCAAGCAGACAGCAAAGACGTTAAAAACGAAGTAGTTCTTTCAAGCACATCCAAGCTTAAACTTGGCAAGACATATATAGTAGATTTGTCAGCAGTAAAGAGCATCCATGGTATAGGCGTTGAATATGGTGATGAAAAGAACCTTGAATTGGTGGCAGATCTTGAAGATGAAGAAGCACCATATATCGAAAAGGTTGAAGCAACTTATAGAAATGAAGTTAAAGTAACTTACAATGAAGATTTGAACTACGGCGGAAAATACACCATAACTTACTATGACAACAATGGAAAAGAACAAACTATAGGCACTGGCCTTACAGCAGCTCCCGTAGATAATGTTGTTACACTTGCTTTGTCTAAGAATCTCGAAGCAGGAGTAGTATACACTGTTAAAGTTACTGCGGCAGCACAAGACCTTGCAGGAAACAAGAGCGAAACAGACGTTGAATACACCTTCGACGGAACAAACGCAGTTAAAGTAGGCAACTATGTAACTGTAAATGTAGTAAACGGTACTACAATTGAAATCAACTCCTTCTCCGGCTTGGCTGCAGGCAAATATGCAGTTAAGATCGCAAACGGAGACAATGTAGTGCTTGACCTGAAAGAAGTTGAAGGCGGAGAAGACACCAGAGTAAATGTAGCAGAAGGAGCTAAGAAAGTTGTAATAAACTCCATACCTGCAGCAAAAGCTCTATTAAGCGGTGCAACTTACACCTTGACATTCGGCAGCTATGAATGCGCATTCAAGGGCATAGTTGAAGACAGCATTACAGTAGTTGTAAACGGCGACAATATAGAAGTATCATACGATGGCATGAAGCTTAACGACACAGTATATGTTGGAGCAAACAACGAAAAAGTAGAAGCAGCAGAAATGACAGCAGGATATGTACAATTTGCAAAACCAACAGACACAACCGACATATATGTTGTAAGAGACGGCGTAGTATTATTCTTCTTACAGGGCTTCAACCCTGCTGAATAATATACAGCAATTAAAATACCCGGTGGATTTCCCACCGGGTATTTTAATTCACAACGATGACAAATCCGTCCAGCTTTATCTCTTCTCCCGGCTTAATGCTTAAACTGAAGGTAAAATTATTTGCATCCTTCGGTATCTTAAACTCCATGGTCACCTGCCTCCACTTATACTGGAGATCAAAATTCCTGAAAGGATAGCTTACCTTGCCCACTCTCACATTTACAGTCATGTTCTCTTCAGCCGTAATCTTTCTGGCCCAGAATTTGATGCTCACCGTTTTGCCCCTCAAATCCTTATCTCTCAGCAAGGTGCTCAAATTGGCCCTGATTCCTGCATCCTTATTCAGGGTATTGATAAGGCGCAGAGAGCTTCCTGAATCCCTGTAATCCACCGTCATAATCTCACTGTAGATATTGTCCTTGGTCCACATAACATTGAACCTGTCATAATAGCCCCTGGTAGTAAGCTTGAAATTCTTATCAAAAAGCTGCTCATATGCTGCATTTTCATAAATCTTGCTGTACTGCTCATTGGGCTTTAAGGTCTCAATTCCTTTATCCTCTTTAAACCCTTTTTGCGTAACCTGTATAAAGGTCTTCCTTTCCTTTTCCTCACTACCCTTGGATTTTATAGTCAACGTGATCTTATAATTATTGTTTTCGAAGACGCCCATGGTAAAACTGTCCCTGCTGCTTCTGTAAAGCACAGTGTCACCGCTTTCTACCCTCCAGGAGAGACTGTTGATCAAATGATAAGGATCANNTTTCCCTGTCGTATTTTATGCTGAGCTTCTTCCCTTCGCCGCTGTCGTAGACCGAAACTTTAAATTCAGTACCGAGGACCTCCATATCCGCCTCTTCTATCATCAGCACTTCTCCATAGTTTCTCAGCTTCAGAGACACTGTAACCTCCTTGGCAATTTTCTCCCTCTCCTTCAGATCGGGCATCAAATTAGCCATCCTATTGTGAACCCTCACCGGGTCTACCAAGGTTATGTTCTCTTCGCCCTTCACTACAGACATAAAGCTTCCCACTGCTGATCTATACTCCCCAAGGGCCTCATATATTCTGCCCAGGTTGTAAAAGTACTCTACCGCCGGCAAAAGCTCCACTGCCTTTTTCTGATATTGCAGTGCGGAAATGTAATCCTTTGCATAGAAGGCGCTCACTGCCGCATTGTTGTATGCCACCGCGCTGTTAGGTTCATAGTTTATCGAAGATGAGAAGCTGTCCTGAGCTAAACTGTAATCATCCAGCAGATATTGGCACATGCCTCTCATGAAAAACGCATAGGCCTTCTGATTCTGATTCAATGAGTAAGTCTCCTGAATCCTGAGACTATATTCATCTATAGCCTCCCGGTACTTCTTCTGGCTGTACAGCTTGTCTGCATTTACTAAAGCAACTATGGAGCGGCTTTCTTCCCACGGATTAATATCAGAGGCTTCATTATTCTTACGATCTGAATTCATACCGGTAAACTTAATGTAAATATTGGTGGTAGATATGAGAAAGATCAATATCAATGTAAATATTACAGCCTTCTCAAAGCTCCATTTTGACAAAAACTCACCTCCATACTATTATCCCAATTATATTCTATATCACCGGAAGCAAACATTCAATTGCTGAGCAGCAGCCCTGTTTTAAGTTTATATTACAAATTCGCCGCAGATAAAATATTCATAAAAATATTGAAACATTTCCCTGAACCAATCGTATATAAATATGAGACTAAAAATGCTGAATCACACAGCCAAAGGAGAATCGTGCAATGAAAAAAAGAAAGAAACTGGTAATAATCATAGCTGTTATTCTGATAATAGCTGTCTTTTTTGCATCCAGAGCAGCTTTATCCGCAAAAAATAACGTCAAAATCGTAAATACCGCTGATGCAGCTAAAAAGAGCCTGGTGCAATCCATATCTATAGCCGGAAACATAAAAGCCAATGAATCGGAGGAAATTATGCTGCCATCAACGCAAAAGGTGCAGGAAGTATTGGTAAAGGAAGGACAGGAAGTGAAAAAGGACCAGCTTCTGGTGAAGCTTGACGCCAGCGACCTGAACAGCCAGTTAAAAAAAGGCAGGATAACACTGGATCTGGCAAAAAGGGAGCTCGAAAAGCTTAGAGACGATGATAATAGCACTGTAAAGAAAACCATGGAAAATTCGGTAAAGCAAGCTGAGCTTAATCTGCAAAGCACAGAATCAAAATATGAAGATGCCAAAAGGAAGCATGAGCAAAACATAAAGCTTTATGAGGCAGGCTTCATCTCCAAAAATGAATTTGAAAGCTCAAAATCCGCTTTGGATGATCTTCAGACCACTATGATGAATATGGAATTGGCATTGGATAACGCTCAAAATTCCCTGAAGGATTTTGACGATAAAATATATCAGCAGGAAAAGCAAATAGAAATGTCCAATGCAGATCTGGAAAGCCTCCAAAATAAGATAACAGACAGCAATGTCAAATCAAATATAAGCGGTACCATAGTAAAAATGGATGCTAAAAATAATCAATATCCTACGGCAGGAAGCAGCATTCTCATATATGACCAATCCCAGTACAAAGTAGAGCTAAAGGTAAGTCAATATGATGCTGTAAGCCTAAAGGAAGGCCAGAGAGCAACCATAAAAATAAAAGGCCTGGACAAAATATACGAAGGCCAGGTGACTAAAATCGGTAAGTCCGCTATTGTAGAAATGTCAGGAACCAACAAGGAAACGAAGGTTTTGGCTGAAATAACCCTGAGCGATGCGGATGAGCAGATCAAAGCCGGATATGAAGCCGATGCAGAAATAGTGCTGCAGGATAAGCAAAATAGTATTGCAGTCAACTTTGAAGCAGTGCAAACCGATGCTGAAGGCAAGAAGTATATATTTGTTCTGGAAAACAATATAGCCAAAAAACGAGTCATAGAAACAGGCCTTGAAACAGACTTTGAAATAGAAATAACTACCGGTCTCAAAGAAGGTGAAAAGTACATTACCAATCCGCCTGCAGGACTCCAGGATGGAGAGACAGTGAAGACAATCGGAGGGATGTAGCTTGATAATTCAAATAGAAAACCTTAAGAAAGTATATGATACGGGCTCTATCCAGGTAGAAGCCCTGAAATCCGTAAATCTGAATGTAAATAAAAATGAGTATGTAGCCATTATGGGTGCCTCGGGTTCAGGCAAATCCACTCTGATGAACATCATAGGATGCCTCGACAGGATGACAAGCGGCAAATACATATTGGACGGAGAAGATGTATCCACGCTGAACGATACCCAACTGGCAGAAATAAGAAATAAGAAAATAGGCTTTGTCTTTCAGGCCTTTAACCTGCTGCCGCGCCTTACCGCCCTGGGAAATGTGGAGCTGCCTATGGTCTATGCGGGGATGCCTGGTTCCCAGAGGCTGCAAAAAGCCAAGGAAGCATTGGAAAGAGTCGGCCTGGGCGAAAGAGTCCACCATAAGCCTAATGAGCTCTCCGGCGGTCAAAAGCAGAGAGTAGCAATAGCGAGGGCACTTGTAAACAGCCCAGCCATCCTTTTGGCCGATNNGAGAGCCTCAATGAAGAAGGCGTGACCATAGTAATGGTAACTCACGAAGCCGATATAGCAGCTCACACTAAAAGGAATGTTGTCTTCAGAGATGGAGAAATAATATCGGATAAGCCGGTAGAGAACCGCATAACGAGGGAGACGAGGATATGAATATTATAGAAAGCTTCAAATCTGCCCTCTACAGCGTGAAATCCAATAAAATGCGCACCTTTCTCACCATGCTGGGAATAATCATCGGCATATCCTCGGTGATCACCATAGTATCCATAGGGCAGGGCGGCAAGAATGCCATAATAGGGCAATTTGAGGACATAGGCAAAAGCACCATAAATGTAAGGGTCAACAGCAGAGCAGAAGAAGTCAGGGACAGCGACTATTTCACCATGGATGATATAGAAATGCTGAAATCCAAACTGCCGGAAATTACAGGCATAATCCCCTCCTATGGGTTTTATGATAAAGTAAAGGCAGGCAAGAAAAGCAAAGACATAAGCATTGAGACCACTACAGAAGATTACTTCAAAATAGCCAGGACAAAGATCCTGCACGGACGCCCTCTGACTACCGGAGATATACAGAGCGGCAGACAGGTCATACTCATCGATGAAAAAGCGGCTCTAGAGCTTTTTGGAAGGACTGATGCAGTAGGAGAAAAAGTATCGACAAAATTTAAAGATACAAGCTTAAGCTTAACCGTAATAGGAGTGTTGAAATCGGATGAAGGTGAAGTGGCGGGCATGTTCGGAGGCTATACGCCCTCTATAGGCGTAATGCCCATCACCGTACTTGATAGGATATTCGACTACAATTTGTCATATATGACTGCAAAAGTCGACAACTCTGCAGACTTAAGCGAAACAGCCAAAAAAATAGTAAAGCTTCTGGAGAATTCCCATAGAAGCAAGGATGTATACTACGCAGAGGAAGGCTTCAAGGAGCTTGATATGATAAACAATGTATTAGGAACCTTCACTGCCGTAATAGGAGCCATCGCAGGCATATCCCTTCTGGTCGGCGGCATAGGAGTCATGAATATAATGCTGGTTTCCGTCACCGAGAGGACCAGGGAGATAGGCATAAGAAAAGCCTTGGGAGCAAAGAGAAAGGATATACTTCTCCAATTTCTTACAGAGTCCTTGATACTTTGCCTCATTGGCGGTACAATAGGATTGGGGCTGGGTGTAGGATTGGGAACTTTAGTAGGTCCCCTGATAAAGGTTAAGGCTTCCGTATCACCTATGATACTTGTAACAGCCGTCGCCTTCTCCTCAGCGGTAGGTATATTCTTTGGATTGTACCCGGCAAACAAAGCCGCTAAGCTTGACCCCATAGAAGCATTGAGATACGAATAAGGGAGGGAAATTTATGAAAAAAATTATATGCGGCATATTATGTGCAGCCCTTATATTTGCCAATACAACCGTTTATGCAGGGATACCAAAATTCCGCTACAGCTTTGAGGAAGCGGCAAAAATGGCAATAGAAAATGCACCAAATTATAGAGGTATGGATAGTACAATAGATAAAGCCAGTGATGCTTATGACGTACAAGAAAAAGTTACTCCAAAAGAAATCAGATATACGGGTAATTTCAAAACCTTTGTATACCAGCAGGTTGTACCACAAATTGAATTGGAAGATGCTTATTCCGCCTATCAGTCAGCTGTCCTAGGCAAAGAAAACATCAAAAGAGATATAATATTGAATCTCAGACGCACCGTCATCGGCGTGCAAAAAGCAGAGATGGCCTATTCAGAAACAGATATAGGCAAAAGAAACAAGCAAAACGAGCTGGAGCTTCTTGAAATCAGATATGAGAACGGCCTCATAAGCAAAAATGACTACAATGACAGCAAGCGCAAGATCAAGGACGAGCTTAAAGCCTTTGATGATGGAGAAAAAGCAGTGGATCTGGCGTACCGTCAGCTCAATACCCTCCTGGGCAGAGAGGATGAAAAGGATATCGAAGTCAAGCTGGATGACACTGTAATACCTCTGGATAAGCTGGACCTGACACAGATAAAAAAGGACATGATAAAAAAAGATACAGACTTAAATACTAAGTATGAGGAAAGAAGACGTACTGATTATAAATATGGCTTGATGAAAGAGCGCTATGACAAATATGATCTGGACAAATTTACAGACACGATGAGAAGCGACATGGAAGAAATGTATGAAGAAGCAAAAAGAGACTATGAAGTTGCTGATANNTAAAGCCTATGAAAACGCTATAGACCGCTTCGAAAAAAGCTTCAATGATATGATTGAGGATATCGAGGATCTCTATGAGGACATAGAAGATGCCAAAGAAAAAATAGCGGAAGAAAAAGAAAATCGTTCATTATATGATCTCAAATATGACTCAGGAAGGATGTCCAAGCTTGAATACGATGCTCTGGGAGATAAAATCACGCTTTTGGAACACGAGCTTAAAAAGCTGGAGCTGGACCTGAATATGAAATATGCAGAACTTCTCATATACAGCGATTTGAAAAAGGTTGTAAAAGAATAGTTTATTTTTGAGCCATCGGAAATTAACCGTCCCCGATGGCTCTATCTATTTTTTGCGCTTTTTACTCTGATTTTTGGGAAGCGTTACTTTAAATACACTCCCTTTTATTTTGCCGCTGGAAACGCTGATGCTCCCTCCATGCTCTCTTGCTATCCATTGAGCTATGGACAGTCCCAAGCCGGAACCTCCGCTCTCCCTCGATCTCGCCTTGTCCACCCTATAAAACCTTTCGAATATCTTGGCCTTCTCTTCTTCTTTGACACCTTCTCCTGTATCGCTCACCAATATTTCTGCATAGCTGCTGTGGTTATTGAGCTCTATCTCCACCAGTCCGTTAGCGGCAGAATACTTGATCGCATTATCGACAAGTATCACAATCAACTGCTTTATATGGCTTTCATCGCCTGCTAAGCTTATCTGATCATGGAGCTGTATATCCATCTCGATACCCTTCTTGGCTGCTATAGGCTCAAGAGGCGATACCGCTTCTGCTATAGCCCTGCCCAGGTTGAAAGGTATCATGATCATGTCCTCCTGCTGGGAATCGGCCCTTGCAAGAAGCAGCAGATCATCGACCAGCTTTGACATCCTCTTGTTTTCAAACAATATATTATTCAGCCATTTCCTCTGGCTTTCTACGCTTTCTTCAGAGTTATCCAGTACTACCTCCAGATTTGTCTGTATTGAGGAAAGAGGCGTCCTGAGCTCATGAGAAGCATCGGCCACAAAGCTCTTCTGCTTCTCCCAGGCTTCCTTTATCGGTATCAATGCTTTATCCGCCAGAAACAAGCTGCCGAAAAAGGCAAGTCCCATACTCCCCAGTCCTATTATTATAAAAATTGTTGCGAGCCGGGTCAAAAATTCTCTCTCTCTTTGAATATTGAGATATACTATGGTCAGGCTTTTCTTATCCGGAGAAAAAGACTTCAGAAATCTATAAGCTTCATTGTTTATCTTTATATCTCCCTCATCCTTGCCCTGCTTTTCTGTTTTTCCAAGCAATATCTCCAATTCGCCGTCATTCACAGGAATGTTTTGAGACTTTACTGCAATATTTCCTGTTCGGTCCTTCCTTACGTAAAAGCTGCCTTGAATATGCTTTCTGGGAGGACCTTCGGGGGCCCTCTCCGCTATTCTGCTCTGCATCGCAATCAGCCTCATGGTCCTCTCCGTCTCCGCCACCGTGCCTCTTGCCATGAGGATATATATGCCTGAAAACACAAATGTGAGTATTAAGCCCAGCACAATTATATTTATCAGGGTCAGCTTGATCCTGAGACTCCTAAACATGCTCCCCCTCCTTAATGCAATAGCCTATGCCCCTTACGGTCTCTATAGTGAAGCCGCAATGCTCAGGCGGAAGCTTCTTGCGGAGATTATGGATATATATCTCGACAATGTTTATCTCCACTTCAGAATCGAAGCCCCATACTCTATTTATTATCTGCTCTCTTGTTATGACCTGCTTTCTGTTCCTGAGCAAAAGCTCCAGCAGCTGGGTTTCCTTAAGAGTCAGCCTTATGGTCTCTTTTCCTGCCTTTACCTCCTTATGCAAAGGCCTTAAAACTGCCTTTCCCGCCCGGATGCTCTCCCCTTCAATAATATCACTCTGCCTCCTGGACAAGGCTCTTATCCTGGCCAGCAACTCCTCAGTGGAAAAGGGCTTGAGCAAATAATCATCTGCTCCTGCATCCAATCCTTCCACTCTATCCTTTATAGAATCCTTAGCCGTCAATATGAGAACGGGAGTTTTTATCCCCTTCATCCGCAAGTCTTTGATAATGCTTACCCCTTCTTTATAGGGCAGCATTCTGTCAACTATGAGCAGATCATAGGAATCGGTATCCGCCATTTCCTGGCCGCTTATGCCGTCATAAGCCGCATCCACCATGTATCCCTTCTTCTTCAGCATGAAAACTAAGGCGTCAGACAACGCAATTTCATCCTCTATCAATAACAATCTCATGAAATCACCTCTTTCTTTATTTTAAATCAAGAAGCTTAATAATACATTAAAAAATAAACCTTTTTAAATCAACTAAAAGATATGGATTTTAAGGAAATTTTAAGGTTGTGCCGTTAGAATGTAAACAACAGAATCTATCGTTAGGGAGGTAAAACAATTGAGCACACCAAATACTGCAACTATTATAAAAACCAGAAGGAAAAGAATATTGAATTCAAAAGCCATATTTATATTCCTTTTATTAGCTATAGGAGCATTGATAAGCTTTTACTACGTCAAATCAAAAGCTTCAACCAAGGGTGAAATCATACAGCAGACCGCTATCGCAAGGCGCGGCGATCTTAAGGTATCCATAAGCGGCTCCGGCACGCTGGCATCCTCCAGCACCCTCACCGCTCTGTCAAATGTGGAGGGCACCATAAGCCAGATATACTTCAAGGACGGGGACACTGTAGAAGCCGGCAGCCTCATCATGGAGCTGGACAGCGGAGAGGCCCGGCTCAATGTAAAGAAGCTGGAAAACAGCATAGCCCAGGCCCGTCTTTCCAGAGACCAGATATTGAAATCCCTGGACAGCAGCCAGGTGATCGCTCCCATATCGGGTCAGATAACAGATATAAAGTTCAAAGAAGGCGACAATACAGGCAAAGACAGCTCTTTGCTCACAATAACCGACAAAAGCAGGCTGAAGCTGCTGCTTCCCTTTAACAACGCCTATAAAAGCACGCTCCAGCCTGGCCAGAAGGCTGCCATATATGCCTTTGACAGCTCCTTAAGCGAGATGACCAAGCTTGAAGGAACCATATCCTTCATAAGCTCCACCGCAGAAGACATGGAAAAAGCCCAGCCATATAATGTGGAGTTCACCATAGAGAACCCGGGATATCTGGATGATACCATGATAGCCAGCGCAGAAACCACTGCTTCCGGCCAAACGTTAAAAAGCATAGGAAGCGCCAAGCTCTCATATATGGACAGCATCGCGGTAAAAACTGAAACAGGAGGCCTCATCGAAAGCCTCGATGCAGCCTTGGGCCAATATGTAAAAAAGGGAGATGTACTGGCAAATATCACAAATGATGATCTCTCCATAGAATTGGAAACAAAGAATCTTAATATAGAAGACATGGAAAGCCAGCTTGAATACGCAACCGCCAAGCTGTACCAATACAAAATTTACTCCACAATAAGCGGCGTACTGTCAATAAGCGATGTTAAAAAGGGAGATGGAGTTAAATCAGGCCAGACAGTTTTCAAGGTATCAAATTATGATCTTATGGAGTTCCAGATACCCGTCGATGAGCTGGATATTGCAAAGATACAGACAAATCAAGCCGTAAATGTCACCGTAGATGCACTGCCTGAAACCTCTGCCAAGCCTTTAAAGGGAATAGTGGCCAAAATCGCTCAGGAAGGAACCCCCAGCAATGGCGTGACCACCTATCCGGTGACTGTTCAGCTGACAGAAAGCAACAGCAGCCTGAAGGTAGGCATGAATGCCAATGGAGAAATAATAGTCAATGAAAAAACAAATGCGCTGTATGTACCTATTGAAGCTGTGCAGAAAAGAGGGAACACCAATGTAGTCTTTGTGAAGAGCAATGAAGCAGGGACTAAGGAAGAGGCTCAGCCGGGCGCTCAAAGCAATAGACAGAACCGGACAAACCAGCAAGCTTCTGCTGGACAACAAGCTTCTGATAACAGCTCACAAACAAGAACCGGAAACAGGCTCCAATCTGGCGGCTACTATGCAGGAGCAGTCCCAAAAACTGTAGAGGTGGGCATAAACAATGATGAATACATAGAAATCATAAGCGGCTTGAAGGAAGGAGATATAGTGATACTTCCGCGGGTAAGCTCCGGTTCGGGCTCTGCAAACTCTCAAAACAGGTACAACAGAACCGGCGGCGGTATGCCGGGAGGAATGACCGGAGGAATGCCTGTAACTATAACCAGGGAGCAGGGAAGGTAATTGGAGGTAATTTAGGTATGATACAGATATATGATATGTGCAAGGCCTATCAGATAAATCAAATAAGTATACAAGCACTGAAAAATATAAACCTGTGCATAAAGCAAAATGAATTTGTGGCTATAGTGGGTCCTTCAGGCTCAGGCAAATCCACCCTCATGAACATGATGGGCTGCCTGGATGTCCCTACCTCCGGCACTTATATCCTGGATAACGAGGAAGTCAGCAATCTCAATGATGATGAACTGGCTGATATAAGGAATAAAAAAATAGGCTTTATTTTTCAGAGCTTCAACCTGATACNNGCTCCCCCTTATATATCTGGGCATAGGCGGCAAAGAAAGGCTCAGGAAAGCCAGGACTGCTTTGGAAAATGTAGGCTTAGGAGACAGGCTGGACCACAAGCCCTATGAGCTTTCCGGCGGACAGCAGCAAAGAGTGGCTGTAGCCCGGGCTCTTATCAATGATCCTCCCATCATCTTTGCCGATGAACCCACCGGAAATCTGGATACAAAATCCGGTGTAGAAATAATGAATTTGCTGAAAGAACTGCACAAAAAGGGCAATACTATAATACTCATCACCCATGATAATGATATTGCCCTCCAGGCCGACAGGATCATCAGAATCCATGACGGCGAAATAGTAGAAGACAGGCAGGTGGTTTAAATGGGATTTATTCAGGCATACAAAATGGCCATCAAGAGCATTAAATCCAACAAGGGCAGATCTTTCCTCACCATGCTTGGAGTCATCATCGGAGTTGCATCCGTTATCTCCGCAGTTGCCTTTGCTCAGGGCAGCACTAAAAATATCACCGACTCCATACAGAAATTGGGCACCAACCTCATTCAAATAAATATTACAGGGAGAAACAGCAAC
>DPSW01000489.1:0-176 GCA_003527145.1 Clostridiaceae bacterium
TGATCTTCGTCTACTACATAGTATACGTTAACTTCGGCTAACCCATCTGCTGTTACTTCTATCGTTGTTGGCTGTCCTGACTTTACTATATAGCCTTGGTCGCTTGTCGGATGAGTTGGCAATGCTGCAGTGCCTATTGGAGCCGTCCCTACATATGGATTTATTGCTATCCCAGG
>DPSW01000489.1:187-5741 GCA_003527145.1 Clostridiaceae bacterium
TTGAGTATCATCCTTCTTAAATACTGCTGTATAGGTTGCAGTTTGTGTTACCGAATTTGGGAACTTAGGTACCCATTTATCAAACGCATACCCTGGATCTGCTTCATATCCAGGTACTGTCACTGCATCTTCCCAGGCAGTTCCATCCAGTATATCAGTGAATTCTAATGGTCCTTCTAATATTCCGTTGCCTCCGGAATTAAAGGTAACTTTCTGCCACTTACTTGTATCCTTCATAAAGTTTGCTGTGTAGGCTGCACTTGCCGTTACATTTCCTTCGTGCCTTTTTGCGTTAATGTTTCCATCGCTCCATTTTTCGAATAGATAGCCTTCATCTGGAGTTGCAGTTACTTCCGTAGTGCTTTCTCCATGGCTTACTGTTTGAACAGCTGTACCGCTTATGCTTCCATTCTCACCTGCAGTATAGGTTACTGTGTATTTGTTTATTACCCATTGACAATAAAGCACATTTGGAACTGGATCTCCATTTCCAACAATTATACTGGCTCCTGGACTAAAGCTTGTTCCGCTTCCATCAGATTCAGTGTTCCATCCCAAAAATTCATGACCTTCACGAATGAAAGTATTTCCCAAAACTTCATGTGTCGCATTATTTTTTAGGGGAACAACTATCGGACCACCTACACCGCCATTTGCATCATAGGTTAACTCTGTTTCTGGTACTATGTCTCCCCATTGAGCGGTCAAGATCATATTTTCGGTAATAGTAAGCTTATCATTTGGATAATAAATCTTTCCACTTGCCGATTCTTTCCACCCAATGAATACTTTACCTGTTGGTGGTGTAATGCTTATTGCCGATAAAACAACTGCAGCTGTACCCATACAGTAAGAATTTGGATCAGCAATACTTCCATTTCCACCATTTACAGCATAGGTTATTTTGTAGATTTTTACATTCCACACAGGGAACAGCTCTAAATCATCGTAAACTGGCATACTAAAGTCAAATGGAACAAATGTATCATTTACAAACCAATACCAACCTAGGAAATCAGCTTCACTCAATCCTTCCGGTGTGTCTTTTATTAATTCACTTTCAACAATAGTCGCACCATGGTCAACTGTGAAAGTATTAGTTGAACCACCTGTTCCTTGTGTCACATGAGCTATTGCGTTGTGAACCGGAGGAACCCATTTTGCGTAAAGTATCAGATTCCCAGCCGGCATAGTGGCGCCTGCAAATACAAAAGCATCGCCCGCCGTGGCCTCGTTATTATACCATCCTTTAAAAATATAACCGTCACTGCTGCGGGTTGTAACATCAACCGTGTACTCACCTAATGCTTTGTCGGAAACATCTGCTTCATATGGAATGTTCGTAACCGTGGCATTACCTGTTGAATCATTCTTCTGAAAAGTAATATTATATTTATTTCTTGTGTATTTAATTTTAAACTCATATTTACCCGTAGCACTATTGTATGTGGAATACTGCGAGCCGTCATTCGGCGTTGATTTTACAGTAAACCCGGGAATAGCAATATAGTCTTCTATTGTTAGGTACATTGATGATTGAGTAAAGTAATAAGGGGCACGTACCTGACGATATCCTGAGACATCTTCCAAATAGAAGATGGCATACTGAGTATTCCCCGCTGTTGCTCCATAGACTGTAAGATTGGCATTTGGCATAACAGGTGCCGATGTATAGAATGTGCTACCATTTTTAGTAGTGTACCATATATATGCAGGATACGCATTAACTGCCTGATTCCACCAATATGAAGTATTCGCACCTTGTTTAATGCTATTAAATGTTAGCAGTACGTTATTATTACTCTTTCTCTTAAATTGGAGTGTATATCTATCACGATCATAGTACACATTCTTAATAGCAGATCCATCACCCAATATAGTGACGTTCACTGCATTCGTCTTTGTTGAATTAAGATGAAACCCTGTATAGCTTCTGGAGTCATAACCCGCGTTTGCACCGGTTTGCCCTGTTTTAGCAGCAGTTTCTTTGTAAGTGTACCCGTCATCATTGGCATTTTCCTGCCAATATACTACCGTATATGGAGTATTAGTATTAGCCTGCCATACAGCATAGAGCTTAATGTCCGATGTGACTGGTAAGTTAAGATTATAAGCTGATCCATTAGATGTCAGCGACCAGTGCTTAAATGTATATCCGGATTTTGTTGTAGCTTCAATTGTTCCTATAGAAGATCCACCTATGATATATTTAGGTAATAAAGCACTTCCGCCTTGAGTATCAAATGTAACCTTCCAACGATCTGCTAACACAGCATATAATGTAGTATCTTGTGTAATTATTGTGCTGAAATCAAACTCTGTCCCATCAATAGTTGTTGACCAATGTGAAAATGCTTTGCCTGGTTTATTTACAACCAAAGGAACGCTTGAAGGATCGACATTTGTATTAGGTTCAATTTCTTTTGTAGCTATTACATTACCATCATAGACAAAGTATACATAACATACATCTTCAAATACTGCATTTACTTTTATAATACTATTTGTTGTAACATTCCTAGATTCAGCAAAATTTATAGGAGCCGTTTCACCTTCAACAACCCAACCGATAAATTTTTTACCTGCTGATGCTTCCGGAGTCTTGGGTTCTACTAAAAATTCTCCATTCAGAATAATCTGTGTGTCTACTAGATCACTGCCATTATAAAATTCATAGGTTGCCGCTGCAGTAGTACCAACCAAATAAATTGAGAAATGGTCTGTGCTAAATCTAACTACTCCATTATGAACTCTTGCTGGCATGTTGTTAACCCTAATCCCATCAGTTGAGGCCTTTGGAACAGACATCGTTCTAAATTCCTGAGTTTTATTCCTGCTAATCATGGCAGGTTCTAAATGATAAACCAAAATCTCATCTAAATCATTAGTGAACTCAACGCCGGAAAAACTAACTGATACTTCTCCATTTGGCTGAATTTGGATACCATTCCCGCTTAACAAAGTAATATCAAATGCTAGAAACTGTCCTAAATTAATTCCTTCATTTTCCCTAATTGCTTCTACATAATCCAAAGATTCATTATCANNCAGCAGATACTGTAATAGTAATTCCATCAATTTCAGAAGTTAAAGTTATAGGTTTCTCGATAACTGCCTCAATCTTCTCATAATAAACTACAACTTTATTCAATTCTTCATCTTCGTTTATTACAAGACTAATGGGTTGATCAGCTAAAACCTGGTATCCTTCTACTTCCGGATGAGTAATCTCTATAGTAGAGCCTACATCGCCGGAACCTGTTACCATATCCAAGCCTGGAATTGGTTCATCTGTTTCTTTAAGCAAATATTTAATTTCGTAGACCTTCTGTATTACAGGTTGTTGAATAGGATTCGCAGGGCCTCCCGGATGCCCTCCATAAACTGCATCAATAACGGTGGTCTGCTTTCCCTCTCCGCTGCTATCACCTTTTGTTTGATTTAAATTACTCAGAATAGTTTCATCAGCAAATGCTGCAATGCCCACGTTGAAAATCATTACTAATACCATCAGAAATGCGATGGATTTTTTTAACTTTCCTTTCATTTTTTCACCTCCTTCTTTAATAAGCTGAATTCGCAATTCTTGATATTTCTATAAAAAATCAGGCTGCAATATTAAATAACATTGCAGCCTGACAATCATAGCTTAGTAAGCTTTAGATTCATAGCTTTGCGTCCCTAACTTTCGCTAGGTTTGCCTTTTCATTTCTATCGAAATTAAGCATAAAAACTAAATTCCCCTTATATGGCTACTTCTTCTCTTCTCATCATTTGAACAAAGATTTTTGCCAGATATGGGTCAAATTGAGTTCCTGCTTTGCTCTCTATTTCTCTTAAAGCCTCAGCATTATTTATTGCGCTTTTGTATGGTCTGTCATTTACCATAGCATCATATGAATCTGCAATGGCAAATATTCTAACTGTATGAGGTATTTCATCCAGTTTCAAAAGTCCAGGATAACCTTTTCCATCCCATCTCTCATGGTGTATAAGTATCAATTCATCTATTGCCAATGTCTCTCTCGATGCTCCTATGATGTGGTAGCCTATCTCGCTATGACGCCTCACTCTTTCCCATTCATCACTGTTCAAAGCACCTTTTTTCTGCAATATTTGTGATGGAATACCGATTTTACCAATGTCGTGGAACTCGCATAGGAGTTTTAATTCTTCCTTTTCTATATCAGACAGGCCCAGCTTATCAGCCAACATGAGGCACAGGCCTTTGAGCCTTTCATAATGTGCCTTTGTTTCAAAGGATATCTCCTCTAGCCTATCCTTAAGATACTTGATCATTGACAGCTTCGCTTCTTTGCTCTCCGTAAGCTTATTGAAATACATCCTATCCTCGGCTTTTCTATAAATCTCAAATATGTCTTCTTCTCCATTTTTTTTAGTTGCTGCTCCAAAGCTAATGCTTATTTTGATAAAGTCAAGAGGATTTGCTATGCAGTCTTCTTTTATTCTATTTACTATAGACAAGGCAGTTTTTTCTGTAGTTTTGGGAAGCAAAACTACAAATTCATCTCCCCCCACCCTGCTGACTATATCTTCTTTTCTGAAAGCCCTCTTCATTATCTCAGCTACCCTTTTTAAAGCTTTATCGCCCATGTCATGACCAAAAGCATCATTTATAAGCTTAAGTCCGTTTAGATCACCAATTATTACACTTATGGGCAATTGTCTAAAGCTGTCCAGTCTTGAAAGCTCCTCATCAAAAAAGTCTCTGTTGTAAAGGCCTGTCAATTTATCCTTATAGCCAAAATACTCCCGCTTCTCCTCTAAATCATATATTTCTCNNTCCTTTCATTTTTTCACCTCCTCCTTTTATAAGCTGAATTCGTAATTATTGATATTTCTATATAAAGTCAATTTGCAATCTTGTTAAAAATTGCAATCTGACAATCATAGCTATGTGCCCCTGGCTTCTACCAAATTTGCTCTTAATAATATATCCATTCCTACTAAATTTAAGCACTCCAGTTAAAAATTTCTTATAAAACTTTGTCCTCTATGCTCATAAGTTGTTTTATTTGTTTTCTTGATTCTTGAAATATCATTATAAAAAAGTATTAGATAGTCTCTATCATCACTAAAAATATTGATTGAATACCATCTGTCTAATTCGTATATATGCTTTTCAAACTTTCTTCTAGTCTTTGGTATCATGTTGTAGTAAATATCCTTTATCCCAAATACATCGTTTTCATATTCCAATACTATTTCAGATATTTTTCTGCCCAGTATTCGTTCAGCCTTTATATTTGTAGCGTTTTGAAAATTATCACTTAGGCTTACCAATATATAGTCAACAAAATGTCCATCATCATTGATAAGGGCTTTAAAGCTAAGAAAAAAATCATATTTGGAAGGATACTCCATCATGTTCTCACCCCTGACTCCAATATTTTGGTCAAGCTATTGATTACACTATATCATTCGCCTGTTTCAAAATTTGTTTAGTTGGATTACATTCGTATTCTTTCCCAATTATATTTTGATTTCTTTTCGGTCACATCTGAATTACACAAAAAAAGGAATAAAAAAAGCC
>DPSW01000489.1:5818-15847 GCA_003527145.1 Clostridiaceae bacterium
TGCATCATGAAGCAATATGATAATCTGAGTATCATTCCAGAAGGAAAAGACATCACCCTTCCTTAAGGATTTCTCCAACACTCCTGTCATTATCCTAACCCTCTTTTTTAATTCTTCTATATCACATCTGTTTTTATCATCACATCTCAAAGTAATAAGGCTTATGAAATCTGATTTTCCATCTCTTAATTCTTTTCTTTTTTGAATATTAAATAAAAACTTAAAATAATCCGTATCGCATAACATAGCTCCATTAAGGGAGCTGTCCTCTAGTCTTGTTTTAATATTTCCAATGTCCGTTTCGCCTTTTTCATCATAGTAGTCTTGTATTTTTCTATAAATATTTTTTAAACCTGGAGAAGATTTAATACCCATTTCTTTACTAAGTAACGAAGTTATATATTCATAATGACTCATGGCATTATTTATTTGACCCACCTTCAGCATAGCCTCTATCAAATATATGTGTATAGCTTCCTCATAGGGCTCTATAATAATTGCTTCTTCACATAGTTCAACTATACCGATATATTCTTCTTTTTCCTTAAGAATTTCTATAAGCTTAAAAAGAGCTTTCAAATATAATCTGCTGTAATGATTTCTTATGGGAAGAAGCCATACCTCATAGGAGTTCTCTGATAAATATGCCCCCTTATACAGCTTCAGTGCTTTTTTGTACAGCTTCACTGCGTCATCTATATTCTCGGATTTTTTGCTGTCTCCTTGCCTGATATACTTTTCAAATTCTGCAACATCAAGTATTGCCAGTTCTCCTATTTCAAAACAGTAATATCCATTACTAAAGCTTATATTAAAATACTTTGATTCATCTATGTCTTTCGGGAGTATTTTTTTAAAAATTTGTCTCAGCCTGAATATTTGCGTGCGCAATACATTTTTAGGGTCGTTAGATTCATTACTCTGCCATAAGTTTTCAATTATTGTTTCAGGCAGCAGCTTTCTACCCCTAAAAGTTATAAAATATTCAAAGAGCTTATATAACTTATAGGATCTGCTTGATTCTTTTAGCAAGGACTGTCCTCCAAAGCTGATGTCAAAGTCTCCAAGTGTATGTACATATAATTCCATAAACTTCCCTCCAATAAACACCAACTATGCCCACAATTTAACAAATAGTACAAGTAGTATAATTATATACCATTATAAACAAAAAGTGAATATTTAATAATTTACTGCATAAGTTATATTTTTCTCCATAAATGGTATAATATTTACAAATAACTTCAATGTTTTCCTATTGTTTTAGAAATAGCAAAGCATTAAATAACACTTATGCTCTTGTAATAATCATTATTATTTGGTAAAATATAATCGAAAGCACAAAAGGAGGCAAAAATATGATAAGCAAAAGACTTTTTGAAGAACTGAACAAGCAGGTAACCTATGAATACTTCTCTTCCCACCTTTACCTTGCCATGGAAGCCTACTGCGCTTCATTGAATTTGAATGGCTTTGCAAATTTCTTCAAGGTACAGGTTGAGGAAGAAAGAGCCCATGCGAAAATGTTTTTTGACTATATAAATAAAATGAATGGTGAAGTAATCATTGAAGGCTTAGATAAACCTGAAGCAAATTTTAAAAACTTGCATGATGTGTTTAAATCGGGCTTGGAGCACGAACAATTTGTAACCGGCAGAATTTATCACTTAATGGATATAGCAACGGAAGAAAAAGAACATGCTACTATAAGCTTCTTAAAGTGGTTTGTAGATGAGCAGACTGAGGAAGAAGAAACCTCCTTCAACATAATGAAGAAGCTTGAAATGATAGGTGAAAATGTAAGCGCATTATATGCGCTGGATCAAGAATTGGCGCAAAGGGTATTCGTACCGCCTGTTCCAGCTCAAGCGTGATAAAAAATCTGGCTGCCATCCCCCCCGGCGGCCAGATTTTTTTCGTCAATCATCCTTGCATTTCTTATAAATTGAAAAGTATCCCGCCACAGAAATGATCAATGCGCTTACCGCATCAACAATGATGTCCTTCATCGTATCGGATAGGGCCTCATGGCCGATAAGAAGAGTTCCGTCCTCTAATGCGAACTTCTGCATATTAAGCCCGAATATCCCATCAATCAAATATTCGTATATCTCCCATATAGCCCCGGCCGTCAAGGCAAAGCAAAAGGCAAACAAAGCTATGAAAAAAGGGCTCAGATGAAATCTCGTGCTTTCATAATCGTTGAGGATGCTGACCAGAGCAAATCCAAGAGCTCCGAGCATTGCGCCACTAAAAGCATGCAGTATTGTATCCCAAAAAGGGATGATATAGTAGAAATTTCTGACCTCACCGAGATATATTGCACAATATAAGAAGATAAAATATAAAACTTCCATATTGTTTGGGATATCAATAAGCCATCTGCGTTCAATAATCGACGGTATTGCCATAACAATAAGCCCTAATATGCATTGCAAAAGCATCAGAACGTAATCACTTTTAACCTTTTCATATGCCTCCGTGCCAATCGGTCCGGATGGTGCAACAATGATTTTGACAATAGTATATGCTATTGAAGATACCAAAGTAATGAAGAGTATGATACCTATAATCCTTTTCCAATTTCTTTTATTTTCTTGACCTTCTTTTCTCATTTATGTCCTCCTTCCAGACAGTTATGCATTTCGGCTCAGGATGGCAAAGATATATGTTATGCTACTAATAGATTATACAGCATAATTATAAAATAATGAACCATGCATACATAGAAACAAATTCCGCCTTTATGCGTCTAATCAAGAGATTGCTGAAAATTAGAATAATATAAAAATAATTCAAGATATGCTAACCATTTCCTTACAAAGTGCTATTAATGTATAATGATGTTGAATGAGATAATCAATGAAGAGAGGCGAATATATGGAATTGCACAATAAACCTATAATAACCATAAGGGGTCTAGAAAAAAGCTTTGGCGATAAAAAGGTGCTAAAGGGAATAGATTTAGATATTTACAGCGGGCAAATAATAGGCTATATTGGGCCCAATGGCGCCGGCAAAAGCACCACTGTTAAGATAATGCTGGGACTTATGGGAAAATATACGGGGGAGATCAATATTTTCGGCAGAAATATATCTGACGGAAATGCGGAATACAAGAAAAAAATAGGCTATGTTCCTGAAACAGCGGATATTTATGACAATTTAACCGGCAGAGAATATTTGACCTTCATAGGGGAGCTCTATGGGCTTGACCATGATGAAGCTGATGAGAAGGCGATGAGGCTGATGGAGTTATTTGGGTTAAAAGAAGTATATGACTCAAGGATATCTTCCTACTCAAAGGGCATGCGGCAGAAGGCGGTTATAGTATCAAGCCTGCTGAACAACCCGGATATTTTATTTTTAGATGAGCCGCTGAGCGGTATGGATGCCAATAGTGTTATGGTATTCAAGGAAGTATTGACCGAACTGGCTTCCAAAGGCAAGACAATATTTTATTCCTCTCATATAATGGAAGTAGTCGAGAAAATAAGCAGCAGGATAATACTGATCAATGACGGACAAATTGTTGCTGATGGGAGCTTTGATGAACTGAAAAAGAAATCTATGGAAGGTTCACTGGAAGAAATATTCAATGATCTAACCGGATTCAATGAGCACAAAGACATTGCAGCGCAAATTGTATCTGTAGTTCAAGGAGTATAGAAAATGAAAGATTTTAGAATATTAATCCTTCTGGATAAATTTAAAGCTGTATTTGAACGTTTTGGTGTGGATTATTCGATCATGAGAAGAATACTCCAGGTTAAGCTTGCTATGGATGAGAGAAGAGTTCCCACAGTGATGAAGGATAATTCCTCTAAAAAGAAAAGCGACCAAAGCAATAGCATTGCCAAATCTTTGTTGTTCTATGGAGTATTGGGAATAATGCTAGTTCCCTTTGTGTTTTCAAAAGGGAATTATCTCTTTCAAATGAGTTTCCTGTTTGGAATATTGATGTTCATGATGATGACCATTTTGATCTCGGATTTTTCTTCCGTACTATTGGATTTGAAGGATAAGGATATAATCCTATCAAGGCCGGTAAACGGCAAAACTTTAAGCATGGCCAAAACTCTTCATATAACTATATACATGTTTTATATAACATTTTCTTTCACAGGGCCATCGTTGCTAATATCCTTATACAGGCAAGGTTTTCTGTTTTTTATGGTATTTCTATCGGAAATAATTCTGATGGATTTATTGATAGTGGCTTTGACAGCCTTATTGTATCTATTGATACTAAAGTTTTTCGATGGCGAAAAGCTGAAGGATATCATCAATTACGTTCAAATAATTTTAAGCATAGCCCTATCCATTGGGTACCAACTTATAGGCAGATTGTTTGATTTCAGGGATATGATGAATATCAGCTTCGTTCCAAGGTGGTGGCAGTCTTTAATTCCATCCATGTGGTTCGGAGGTCTCTTTGAACTGATACTTAACAACAATTATAGTTCTCATATAATGCTATTTTCAGCTTTAGCTTTGATAATACCCGTATTATCAATAATATTGTATATAAAGCTTACGTCCACTTTTGAGAGAAACTTACAGAAGCTGAATGATAGCAGCGGCAATGTTAAGGTCAGGGGCAAAGGATTTAATTATTATTTGTCGGGAATATTCTGCAGGACCAAAGAAGAGAAAACTTTTTTCAGATTTGCTGCCGATATGATGAGAAGCGAAAGAAATTTTAAGCTCAAAGTATATCCTTCATTGGGTCTTTCTTTGATTCTTCCATTAATTTTTTTATTACCAAAATTTAAAAATGCAGGATGGGAAAGCTTAGCTCAGGGTAAAATGTATTTTAATATATATTTTGTTGCTCTGATAGTTCCCACCATACTTATGACTATAGGGTATTCCGATAAATATAAAGGGGCCTGGATTTATAATATGCTGCCTTTTGATGATGCAGGATATATATATAAAGGCACTTTAAAAGCGGTTATTATTAATCTTCTTGTTCCCTTATATATCTTTGAAAGCATAATATTTATGATCATTTTTAAAGGCAGGATAGCTATAGATTTGATCATAGTATTTTTAAATATAATATTATTCATTGCAATCTGCTTTAAAATTTTGAAAATGCCATTGCCTTTTTCTGAAGCTTTTGGGGTGGTCAATCAAAGCCAGGGACTTATTATTATACCATTATTTATTGCCATATCTGTTTTAGCTGCTGTCCATTATTTTGCTGCAGGTATTTCTTATGGAAGGTATATATATATACTCCTATCGGTTATTGCAAACCTATATATATGGAAGAAGTTTTTGGATAGAAAGACTATTCTATTGCCGTATGAAGATGAGGCTTAGGATAGGCTTGCTTCTTGTTTCCATATTATAAGTTAGAGCCGCAGGGAGTGTTCAAGCTCCTCGATTCTATAAAGCGCTTGTGCCTGTATACTATCCGGATCAATTTTATTTTCTATACCTCCTGATAATATACTGTTCACATGCATTAATAATATTTTCTTTATATCTATCACTAATCAATGCTTTTTCTTTATAGTTCTCATAAATAATTTCCCAGCATCGCGACTTCTTATTTATTTCCTGTATGAAGTCAATATTTACAGCATNNCATACCCAGTATTCTATTTAAAGAATAGTTCCTTAATTCGTATTTGCCTCTTATGGTATGAACCACACATGTCTTTCCATATACTTCAACAAACATTATCTCATCTATAAACACTTTTATCATAATTCCACTTATCTCTATAAAAATATATTTTCTTTCATCTTCTTTCCCAGCATCCGGATTGCCATTCCTTAAGAGCTTCATTGTCATGTTTTGTATAATATCTTTTTCTACGGGCTTGAGGACATAGTCATAGCAGTGAGTATCCTTGAAGGCTTCAAGCATGTATTTGACATGGCTTGTTACAAATATGATCCAAGATAGATCATAGCAAGGAAACTTGCGTATTTCTTTCGCCAGTTCCAGACCTGAGTAATCCGGTAAATGTACATCTAAATAAAATAAGTCTATTCTGTTTGAAGTTGAGATTTCTAAAGCTTCATGTGCATCCTGAGCTTCAAATACGTGCAATGCTTGTCCCATCTCCTGTATCATTAACCTAAGGCTTTCCCGCTGTATCCTCTCATCCTCAACAATCAAGACCTTTGCCATTTTGCTCTCTCTCCCTGTCTTCTAAATAATTATATTATAAGATCACCAATATCAATACAAGATTATGTAGTTATTTGTAATATTACGTTGAATTACCCATGATTTACATTTATGTCTATCATTACTATTGTATATATTTCTAGCAAAAAAGAACATCCCCAAAATCCTTTTATGTGGGATTTTGGAGAAAATGATAAAAGCCTCAAATGAGTGGAGATTCAGAATAAAATGGTTCTATCTGTGAATTAGTAAAACCCTATGATGAAAAAAGAGCCTCCTGATACTACGTATATAATATCATGAGGCTTGCAATTCAATAATCTGATAAACTTTGCTTTCTACCTAGCATTTATCAATTTTTATCTACTTGTCTGATTTCAATAGTTCTAGACTGTTTTCTGCCGCTAATCGTTCTAATCCTTTTAGAGTATCCCATTTGAGTCCTTTTTCAATCACCTCATCCAATATTTTATGCCTTTGTTTTAGCAACATAATATCTGAAAGCTTGCCTTTCGGAACATTTTCTTCAATTTCATCTAGTAATCCACCTAGCTGTTCGAATTTTGAAGGTAAATCATTATCATGTATTGATTCAGATACTTTTTCTGGATCAATTTGATCAACAATTTCCTTATATGCATTATTATATTCCTTAACAAGTTTATCATATTCTGAAATATGTCCCACAATAGCAATGACTATCGCACATAATAATATTATTATTATAATTTTAATTTGTTTATTTATAATATTTTACCACATCCTTCGAAGGTCTCTTAAAGCTTCTATTTATATTCTTCGACTTTTACGACATCTATTACCTTCTCTACCTCTTTTTTAATACCTGCTTAATAGTATGTTTGCATCTGATATTATAGATTATTATGTCTATTATTGATGCGGATGCGATTTGTTCTGCTGTAAACCCTATTCCCCTGCATGCTTGGCACACTATATAATTTTATATAATCTGTATATAAAAACATACGTTATTGCCAGACAATTGTCGAATTCTTATCCTTCCAGTTCCCTTTATTTACCTCAATCGAAACTATTATCAAATGTATTTTTCTTTTTATATCAATACTAAGGTTCGTAAAGTCAGTGTATGAATCTTTAAGAAATACTAACTCTTCATAACGTTTCTTAAAATTATCATATGATTCTTCTTTACTCTCAGGTATTGTATTTTTTATGAGCTGTAACTCCTCTTCTAACTGTTTAAAATTATTATTATCCTCTGACTGTAGCAATTCAAGTGATTTCATTACATCAGAAGAATCTATATCTTCAACCATGNNAGGTATTAAATTTTTTTGCCGATTCCGTATACTTTTCTACTGCTTTATCTTTAGAGCAACCAGCGAAAATAAATATAATAAACAATAATATAGTGATATAGCGCTTTAACCTCAACAAGAGCCCTCCTATTTTTAAGAATTGCTTGCTTTAGGAAATCTTTTTTTATAAAACCTCCTAAAGCAAGACTTTTTTCTTTTATCTGAATATCTCCTGATTTATCTTTTTTACTGTTGTTTTTAATCTCAGGCTGTCCCCGTTGTACAGGTAGTTACGCAATTTTGAAGAAAGCACCTTCTGCTAAAGCTTATTATACAGAAGGTGCATATAACGTAAATGAATGTTTGACTTGTCCTACTATTTTATATTTCTACTACTTCTTTTATTATTCTTATCTGTAGAACCAATTGACTGGTATTGTGCTGGCTCCTTCTATATATGGTGCCAAATATATTGGCTTTTTTGTATTCATATTTAATAAGTATACGCCTTGTTCTAAATCTGAATATCCCTCTATTTCGCTTAGATCATCAAATTCTCTAAACTCGCCTGGCCTTGAATAAGCTAAATATTTGCCATCAGGAGATAACTTAGGGTAAAAAACGAATTTTCCTAAATCTACCTTATTGCTGCCATCAACACCGATACTATATCCGTTTAAACCACAGTTATAATATAGCCTATTATCAATTCCCCAACTAGATAAGTATATATTTTCCTTTCCCATAGGTATACTGCTGATTTGCTTCATAGACTCAAAACTATATATGGTGATGTAATTAATCCCGCCCTTGTTCATTATATATGCAAATTTTGTCTCGTCCGGTGAGAATACAATACGTCCAAACTCCATATTATTAATATTTTCTATACGTTTCCGTATTCCGCTCATTACTTCGACTAGATAATAAGCCTCATTTTCTTCTATTATATACTTATCAAGCTCAGGTAAAAAATAGTATGGGTTAACATATTCCGATTCCGACGGAAAAGATTTCAAAAATACATATTCTTTCACTGTTAAATCGTATACTTTTAAGGTCCTTTCTCTCCCATCATAATGTGATACCAAAGTCCTATTTTTAGTATTTGATAACCGAGCCCATTTATCAGGCATTGAATCTGGGGGTAAGAATTGGGAAATATTCAAATTTGCCTCTTCTCCGGATTCTACTTTGCCTATATCTACCACATATTTAGCCTCTTCTTCGTCTACCATATCGCCGCTTGTAAATGGGAAATGTGCAATAACTGATAAATATAGTTTTCTTTCATCCTTCTCTTCACTATGAGTTTCAATCTTATCCAAAGTTGTGTCATCAACCTTAACAGCCTCTCCAATATTAGCATTAGCACAAGAGCATAGCATAATGCTAATCACTACCAACATTGTTATTATATTTCTCAAGTCTTTAGCCTCCTCTCATTGAATAAAGTCCAGTGATAGAGTCCTTCGTATTATTTCATAAAATATCTGGTCTTGACAACGGGGTGCATCACAGACCTCACCACCTAGCACTTATCTTCAATATTAAAGGTAATCTGAGAAATCCTTCCATATCTCACTTTTATCATTTATATTATATATCATATCTTGATATTTAATTTCAAATTCTGCATGATCACCATAAACATGAGCAGCACCTATGCTAATTCCCAAGGAATCCTTTGTAAAATAATAGAATGATTCATCTTTACTGAAATATTGGATTAAATCCCGATTAGTATAATTATCCAAAATGTTTTTAATTACTCCTTCCGCTTCTAAATTCAAATCGGGATCCCATGTTATGTATTTTCCCTTTTTGTATCTTTCTACAAAACTATCATTAATTTTTATTATATCTCTCAATTTGAGAATATCGCTACTATTTAGATTGATGTTTATCGTATAGACCAAATTATTTGGATGAGCTGCACCTCTAATATAACTTATTCCTAAATATTGGATGCTAAGTAAGTTCGAACTTTTCCATTTGACATTATAATCGATTTCTAGACTAAACTCATTCTCTACCCCTTTGTATTCACCTAATACCTCCAATGCCTCATTTTTTATTAGTTCATTAACCTCTGTATACTTTTTCGTGTCATTTAAATGAATTAATTGAGGATAGTTTATTATAATATCCTTATCAATATAGCTTGCTTTGCTAATTTTATAGGCCATATCACTTAAATCATTCTTATAATTGCTCTCGCTGTTTTTATTATCGCTTTCTAATGACGAATTTTGTGTAGCTTGCCCATTTATCTTTGGAACTATATCCTTTGTGTTATTTAGTTCATAATTTTTATCTTTAACACTGCATGCCACTAATACAAAAGTAAATGATAGAAATAGGGCTATAAAAATATGTCTCTTCACCGCTAGATATTCCTCCTTTTCATAAAAGTTTATTAATATATCTCATATTATCTACAACATACACTATTCAACTATTTTTTCCCATCAAGTGCTCTATGCTGTTGCGTATTGGTTATATCACACAACAGCATAGAGCGCCATTATTGAACCAAAAATGTGCTTATTACTAGCGTTATAGTGGGCTTTAGCTGAACTTTACCATTTTGGATAA
>DPSW01000066.1:0-1294 GCA_003527145.1 Clostridiaceae bacterium
ATTCTCCTGCAAAGTTTAAATCTATATCCGGTTCCTTGTCCCCTTCAAAGCCGAGAAAAATCTCAAAGGGAATATCATGGCCTTCTTTAATCAAGCGTTGGCCGCATTCCGGGCAATCCTTATCAGGCAAATCCGCACCTGAACCGATACTCCCATCGGTAAAGAAATAAGAGTATTTGCAGTCTGGACATATGTAATGAGGAAGAAGAGGATTAACCTCGGTTATATCGCACATTGTAGCCACAAGAGAGGATCCGACGGAACCTCTTGAGCCGACCAGATAGCCGTCTTGCAGTGATTTGCTTACTAATTTTTGAGCAATTACGTACATTACGGCATATCCATTATTTATTATAGAATTCAGTTCTTTATCCAATCTATCCTTTACTATTTGAGGCAATTCATCGCCGTAAATGCTATGCGCTTTGCGCAATGTCATATCTTTGATTTGTTCTTCCGCACCATCTATTTTCGGAGGAAAGGTTTCTTCCGGTATTGGTATGATATCCTCGATCATATCTGCAATTTTCTTCGGATTCTCAATGACAATTTCATTAGCAGATTCCTTATTAAAGTAATTAAAATCCTCAAGCATTTCCTCTGTTGTCTTAAAATACAGGGGAGCTTGCTCATCGGCATCACTGTAGCCTTGGCCTGCCATCAATATCCTTCTGAAAACTTCATCCTCAGGATCCATGAAATGTACATCACCAGTTGCTACAACAGGTTTGTTAAGCTTTCGGCCCAGAGCATATATTTTTTTATTTATTTCAATCAGTCTATTTTTATCAAGCATTCCATTATTTATAAGAAATTGATTATTAGCCAGAGGCTGTATTTCAAGATAATCATACAGCTTTGCCTTTTCCAATAAAATGCTCTCATCAACATTATTCATAATGGCCCTGTATATCTCTCCGGCCTCACAAGCAGAACCTATGATCAATCCATCTCTATAATTCAACAGAATGCTTTTTAATATTCTCGGTTTCTTATAGAAATGATCAAGATGAGAAATTGAAATCAACTTATATAGGTTTATCAAGCCTGTAAAATTCTTGNNTGCAGAGCCTTTGGTCATGTTATTGATATCAGACAGGCAATGAATATTTCTATCCTCAAGGATTTTAAACAATTCAATCAGTATTAAAGCAGCCGCTTCTGCATCATCAGAGGCTCTATGATGATTATCAAGCTTAATGCCGAAATGATCACATAAATTATTAAGCTTATGTTTTTTAATCGATAAAAGATTCCTTGACAACTGCAATGTATCCAAAATAGGATTAGCGAT
>DPSW01000066.1:1309-18920 GCA_003527145.1 Clostridiaceae bacterium
GCATTCGCAACCATAGCATCTGTTATACCTGTCAAAGACTGTATCTTTTCAGGTATTGGTATTTCTGGGTTCACCAAAGAATTGAATTTGGATACCACTTTTCTATTTTTTATCAAAACGGCTCCTATTTCGGTTATTTTATCATTGGAGCTAGATAGCCCTGTTGTTTCAATGTCAAATACTATATATTCATCATCAAATCCGTAAACGATCTCATTATAAACTACAGGAGTTCCATCGTTGGCCAAATATCCTTCAACACCATACAATACCTTTATACCATATTTTTTCGAAGCCTCATAGGCTTCGGGAAAGGCTTGTACTACTCCATGATCTGTTATGGCTATTGCCTTATGACCCCATTCCTTGGCTCTTTTTATCAGTGATGTCGCGGAAGATAAGCCGTCCATAGAACTCATAGAGGTATGTGCATGAAGCTCTACCCTTTTGTTAGGAAAAGAGTCTGTCCTCTTATTGTTTTCTGCGCTCACAATGCTTATTGGATATAGTACAATTTCCTTAGAATAAGGATCTAACTGGACATCACCCTTTATCTTCACATTAGATCCTATTTTTAATTTATTTTCCATGTCTCCTAAATCCTGATCTTCCTTTAAAAACAACTTACAGGTTATAGAGTTCTTATAATCAGTTACATAGAAACTTAGAATTTTCTTTCCATTATTCAATGTTTTACTTTCTTGATAAAATATATCACCTTTGATAAGAACCCTTCCCGATTCCTCATTTAGATCATCAATGGATACTATCGTCTCCGCCCCGGAAATTGATCTGCCAAAAATAACTTGGTCTTTTTTAATATCCTGAACATTTTTTTCTGCACTTTTGCTTTCATGTTGTTTTAATGTTTCAGTAATTATTCTTTCCTCTTCTTTTACTAATAAATCTATGTATCTTTCTTCATCGATGCTTTCTTCTTTGTATTTCAAATTTACATTTATCTGGATCCCGTATAAATTTAAAGCAATATTTTCTATTATGTCATCTAATTTTTTTTGCTTTACTAAATCCCAAGAAATCTTTGAATTTAATGTAATTTCCATGATATTCGTATCACGGCATTCTATATTGCTGTCTTTTAAAAAACCTACAAATCCGGGATTTTCTGCAAAAACCTTGTTGATCATATCATCTTTATATTTTTTAATATCCTTGTCGGCACTTAGTTTATCTGAAATAAGCCTTACATGCGACAAACCGTATTTTTCGGCAAGCTTTGCTTCAATAGCTTCTAATTCCTTTATTTCAATAGCTTTCTTTGTCCTTATATATAATTCCCAGGATCTTTTGTTAGGATATACCCTTATTTTTTGAATATCAAAAATATGTTTATATACATCGATATAATTATTTTCTAATTTTGTTTTATTTTGCATTTTATCACCAGGTACTTCTAAATATTTCCGCTTAATGTTTAACGGATCTGCCCAAAACCTTTAAAATATCCTTATACATTTTTAATCTTGAAGTAAAACCAGGAATAAAGCCCAGCTTTTCTTCCTTGGTCAGATGAGTTATATCCTCCAAGTCTACTTCTTTAACTCTATATGAATTTTTACTCGTATGGATTGTCAGCGCAACCTCTATCCCATATCTTACAAAATCCAGGTCTTCGATTTCATCTATAATATATTTTTTAATAACCCTTTGTCCTGAAAGATTGGGGGCAATTTTTTGTGCAATATCAGTAACAGCTCTTCCATGCTTAAATATGCCTACAGTCATATCTGCTTTATCTAAAATCACAGGATAAATCAAATCATGCAAATGCTTCTTTCTCAGTCCTATCAGATCTGCATCCAACAATAAAACATTCTCTGAATTACACTCTTTTAATCCCGCTTTTATTGCTCCACCCTTACCGATATTATCTTTTAGCTCTATTACCTTCACTCCATAGCTCTTTGCTAAATTGACTGTTCCATCACTGGAGCCGTCGCTTATCACAATGACCTCATCTATTATTGAAACTTCGCATACTATATTTAAAACGTCCCCTATGGTTTTTTCCTCATTATATGCAGGAATAATTGCTGCAACAGACATATTTATTCCTCCTATTGTTAATTATAAAGCTTCTNNTAATTTCTTTAAAAAGATGATCCTCATCTTTTTCTCCTGTCATCTCTACCTGAAAAAATTCAATAAATTAAATTTGATCAAATCTTTGTATGCAATCACAACTGCCAGTATCATAAGCGCCACAAAACCAATAAAATTAATAAAGCCTTCTTTTTCTGCTTCTATCGGTTTGCGCCTGATCATTTCTATAAATAGGAACATTAAACGTCCGCCATCTAAAGCAGGTATTGGGAGCAAGTTTATTATACATAGGTTTAAGCTAAGGAAAGCGGTTAGATTCAGTAAATACAAGAAGCCCACCTTTGCAGCCTCATTAATAAAGATTATAATCCCGACAGGGCCTGACACTTCATCCGATGATGCCTTACCAGTAAAAAGCTTCAATAGAAATTCCAGCATTGATCTTGATACTTCAATGGCAGTAGCAAAACCCTCTTTAATTGACAAACCGCTTATCTTAAGCGAAGGAGTTATTCCTATAATGGCTCCCTCCGCTTCGTTTTCAATAACCGGCGTGACTACGATACTCTTTTCCTGACTTTTCCTTTGTATGGTTATATTAAGGGGAATACCATTGCTTTCTGAAATATTCTTCTTTATATTATCCCAATTTTCTATTTTTTTGCCGTTTATTTCAACAATCCTGTCTCCTTTTATTAAACCTGCATTGTATGCAGGCTTCCCTGCAATGACTTCATTGATTACCGGTGTTTGTGTAACGACTAATGAAAAGATCAATATAGCCAATAAGAAATTCATCAATGGACCAAAAAATATTACTCCCATTCTCGCAATAAGCGGCTTATTATTAAAAGCCTTAGCATCTAAAGATGCTTCATCTTCACCTGTAAGCTTGCAAAAACCGCCTAAAGGTATAGCTCTTAAGGAATAAAGAGTTTCACCTTTTTGCCTGCCTAATATTTTAGGCCCCATACCTATAGCAAATTCTTCGACCCTTATCCCTGATAATTTAGCTATAATAAAATGACCAAACTCATGTACAACTACTATGGCAACAAAAACAAGCATAGCTAATATAAAATTACCAAAAGTCATATAGTTCACCTCTTCTTATACAATTCCAGTGCAACATTCCTTGACCAATTATCAACTTGAAATACATCATCCAAACTATTGATATTTATTCTTGAATGCCCTTCCAAAACTTTTGCAACCATATCATAGATTTCCGTAAATCCGATTTTCCCTTGCAAAAACAAGCTGACTGCAACTTCATTAGCCCCGTTCAGTGCTATACAGCTGCTGTCACCATCCAGCAAGGCATCGTAAGCAAGCTTAAGGCACGGAAATCTACCAGTATCCGGCTTTTCAAAGCTGAGAGAANNACTAATTTGCTGTCTGACGCAACGGTTCTTTCAGGATAAGTCAGCGAATATTGTATAGGTATCTTCATATCCGGCACTCCCAACTGGGCCAGAACTGCTCCATCAATAAATTCTACCATAGAATGTATGATGCTTTCCGGATGTATATAGGCTTGTATATTCTGCGCTGCTATATCAAACAGCCATCTGGCCTCTATAACTTCTAATCCTTTATTCATCAAAGTTGCAGAGTCTATTGTAACCTTTTTGCCCATATTCCAGTTGGGGTGCTGCAGTGCATCTGATAATGTGACATTTTTAAGCTCTTCGGCAGTTTTTTTTCTAAAAGGTCCCCCGGATGCTGTAAGTATAATTTTTGATACAAATTCTCTGTTTCTATCAATGCATTGAAAGATTGCTGAGTGCTCACTATCAACCGGTATGATAAAAGCATTTTTTCCCTTTGCCATATTTGTTATTATCCTGCCTGCGGTCACAAGAGTCTCTTTATTTGCCAANNCCAATGCAACTGTTTTCCCTTTTTCTACTGCGCTATAGGTAGGCTTCAACCCTGCTATGCCTACTATCGCTGACATTACTATATCTGCTTTCTCATAGGTCGCGGCGCAGTTCAGACCGTCTTCCCCATGAAGTACTTCTATATGTTTATTATAAGAGGCGACGTCAGACTTAAATTCCTTATATTTCTCATAATCTGCCACTACTACTATATCAGGATCAAACTCCAGCACTTGCTTACATAAAATATCTATGTTGGAATTCGCAGTTAATGCACATACATTAAATTCATCCCTATTATTTCTGATCACATCCAAGGTTTGGCATCCTATAGAACCTGTGGAGCCCAGTATTGATATGTTCTTCATCTCTTCTCCTTATAATAATTCTTTCATTATAGTTATATATGTATATACAGTCGGTGCGGTAAATAATATGCTGTCAAATCTATCAAGCACTCCTCCATGACCTGGTATAATGTTTCCAAAATCCTTAATCTTGCAGAATCTCTTGATTGAGGATGCTGATAAGTCCCCAAGTATCGAGGTAATGCCGCATAACAATCCGATAAACAAATAATGAATAATATTTATTTGATATCCCATCCTGATAAATATAAAACCTGCTAAAGTGCTTATTGCGGCACTGCCTATTATACCTCCTACAGCACCTTCAATAGTTTTTTTTGGGCTCACTGAAGGGCAAAGCTTATTCTTGCCAAAGCAACTGCCTATAAAATATGCACCGGTATCAGAAAACCAGGCTGTTAAAAACGGCAGCCAAACGAGGATATTGCCGCTTGTTTTATTATATATGAATATAAGGTTGCTGAATAAATATGATACATAAATTACTCCCAAGACAGTAACAGCGACATTTAATATATTATATCCCTTTTTTATAGTATCCAAAAAAGTTAATAGTAAAGCTATAAAAATTAATATTGAAAGAGTAATGAAGGAATTATAGCTGATTGAGATTAAAAAATAATAGATTATTGTTACTGAATATCCAATCCATGGTGTTGGTTTATAATCCGTATTAGAGAATGCTCTGTAGTATTCGTATAATCCTACTGCGGAAAGCAAANNAATAGATAAAAAAATTTGCCGCCAATTATTAAAGTGCTTATCATGAGCGGTAAACCGATAACTGCACTGATAATCCTTGTCTTAAGCATAAACATCCCCCATCACTTTACTCCGCCAAAGCGCCTGTCTCTTTTTTCATATTCATCAATAGCTTCAATAAGATTTTCTTTTTTAAAATCCGGCCACAAAACTTCTGAGAAATACAGCTCGCTATAAGCTCCCTGCCACAGCAAAAAATTGCTAATCCTCTTTTCTCCGCTGGTCCGTATGATCAAATCAGGGTCTTTATCGCCTGAAGTATAAAGATAACTTGAAAGCAGATCTTCATCTATATTACTCTGGTCAATCTCACCGGATAACGTCATCCTGACAATCTTCTTTACTGCATCAATTATTTCATTTCTTCCCCCATAATTCAATGCGATATTAAACTGCAGGCCGGTGTTATGTTTTGTTATTTCAGTCGACTCATATATCTGTTTTTTTGTAGAAGAAGGCAGCTCCTCGATATCACCTAGTATTTTAATTCTAACATTATTTCTGTTCAATTCATTAATTTCTTTCTTCATAAACTCAACCAATAAAATATTTATTAAATAATCTACCTCTTCCGCCGGCCTGGCCCAGTTCTCAGTAGAAAAGGCAAAGACAGTCAATATTTTGATTCCTATGTCACTGCAATATGTCACGATTTCCCTTAATGCTTCTACACCGGCTTTATGTCCGAGGGACCTGGGTAAGCCTCTTTGCTTTGCCCATCTTCCATTTCCGTCCATTATAAGGGCAATGTGCTCAGGCAGATTTTTTACCTTTTGCGTATTCATATCCATATGCCTCCGAAAAATATACTTACCTATATTTTACACAAATATAGGTCTAAAAAAAACCCCTCAAAATGAGGGGTATTTTTATCTAAAACAACTTACAGTTAAAACAACCCTTTTTTCACTTTCATTGTGTTTTACAACAACAGGATTTGAGTAAACAGAATCATTACAACCCTCTTTTGATGGAGCTTTTGTTACTTCAACAATTATTTCTTTGTTATGAGGCAGCCTTAGCAATGCCTCATCCAGTTTGTGACCAATAAGTAAAACACCTTCGGGCAATATTGATTAAACCTCCATAATTTCCTTCTCTTTAGCTTCAAGGACTTTATCTATATCTTTTATTGCTTTATCCGTAGATTTCTGTACTTCCTCTTCAGCTTTTTTCAGTTCATCTTCAGTTATTTTAACATCTTTTTTTAATTTTTTCAAACTTTCGATTGCATCTCTTCTTGTATTTCTTACTGCAATCTTTGATTCTTCACCCATTTTCTTAACTACTTTTACTAAGTCTTTTCTTCGCTCCTCCGTCAATTGCGGAACTACGAGCCTGATAATTTTCCCATCATTTGATGGATTAATCCCAAGATCTGATTTTAATATTGCTTTTTCGATCAAGGGAACCGACTTAGAGTCCCAAGCTTGTATAGTCATGACTCTTGGTTCCGGGGCAGCTATGTTTGCAAGCTGAGTCAGTGGTGTCTCTACACCATAGTACTCTACAGTGATTCTATCCAGCATAGCTGGGTTAGCGCGTCCTGCTTTCAAAGAAGCCCAATCTTTTTTTAAAATAGCTATAGTTTTAGACATCTTTTCTTCCGCTGTTTTTTGAATCTCCTTAATCATGAATTAATCCTCCTTTACTATTGTACCAATTGTTTCACCTTTTATAACCTTAATAATGTTATCCGGGTTATTTAAATTAAATACTATAATAGGTATCTTATTATCCATGCAAAGGGAAGCAGCCGTTGAATCCATGACCCCCAAACCCTTATTTATAACATCTATATATGAAAGAACTTCATATTTTTTAGCATCCTTGTTTTCTACCGGGTCGCAATCATACACCCCATCGACTTTCTTGGCCAGAAGAATTACTTCTGCCTCGATTTCTGCAGCCCTTAATGCAGCAGTTGTATCAGTTGAAAAATATGGGTTCCCAATGCCTGATGCAAAGATTACCACTCGTCCTTTTTCTAAATGCCTTATAGCCTTTCGTCTGATATAAGGTTCAGCAATTTGTCTCATTTCTATAGCAGTTTGCACTCTGGTAGCAATATTTATTCTTTCCATTGCATCCTGCAAAGCCAGAGCATTGATTACAGTTGCAAGCATTCCCATATTGTCTGCAGTTGTTCTGTCCATGCCTTTTCCGCTTCTGCCTCTCCAAAAATTGCCTCCTCCTACTACTATGGCAACTTCAACTCCTAAAGCAACTAATTCTTTAACTTTTTCAGCTATGCTTTCAATGGTGCTTTGATCCAGTCCAAAATCTTTTTCACCGGCGAGGGCTTCACCACTCAACTTCAAAATTATTCTTTTATATTTTGTTGATTGCATACGATTATACCTCCGATTAAGCTAAAATTTCTACACTAAGCATAAAAATCCTTCTGGTTTTAGAAAAAAAGAGAACACAGAGTGTTCTCTATTTTCAATTGTAGTTTATTTATTTTTCATCTGACTCATTACTTCTTCTGCAAAATTGTCTTCTCTTTTTTGTATGCCTTCGCCTTTTTCGAATCTAACAAATCTGGAAATTGAAATATCAGCGCCAATTTCCTTTGATTTATCAGTTAAAAGCTTTGCAACAGTTTTTTCTCCATCTTTTACAAATAATTGATCCAATAAGCAAATTTCTTTTAACTGCTTTTTGAGTCTTCCCTCAATCATTTTTTCAACTACTGCGGGATTTTTACCCTCATTTATTGCTTGAACCTTTAAAATTTCTTTTTCTTTTTCTATATAGTCGCCGGGTACGTCGGATTCGCTAATATATAAGGGGTTCATTGCCGCAACTTGCATTGCAATATCTTTCCCTAATTCTATCAATGTATCATTAACTACTAAACTATCTAATTGAACTAATGTTCCTATTCTTCCGCCGCCATGTATATAGGATACAACAGCACCGTTGCCTGCAGAAAACTTCTCAAACCTTCTTATTGCCATATTCTCACCAATTTTTGCAATCAAGGAGCTGAGCGCTTCGCTGACTTTCATTCCGTTATAATCTGATTCACTTAATTCCTCCAGGCTGCTCAATTCTTTATCTACAACAATTTTAGCCATGGAGTTTACGAAATCAATAAAATCTTGGTTCTTGGCAACAAAATCTGTCTCGCAATTGACTTCAACAATTGCACCTATTTTATTTTCAGCGTTGATATATGTACCAACCAAGCCTTCTGCTGCTATTCTGCCTGCCTTTTTTGCTGCAGCAGCCAAACCTTTTTCTCTTAAAAGCTCTATTGCCTTTTCCATATCGCCATCAGTCTGAACCAGAGCTTTTTTGCAATCCATCATCCCTGCTCCGGTTCTTTCTCTAAGTTCTTTCACCGTTGAAGCATCAACCATATTAATCTCCTCCTAAACATTATTAAAGGTAAGGGCTANNTAGCTGTTCGCCTTGTCTTGCTTCTATTACAGCATCTGCAATCTTGGAAGTTAAAAGCTTGACTGCTCTTATTGCGTCATCATTACCCGGTATAGGATAATCAACTTCTTCTGGGTCGCAGTTTGTATCAACAATTGCAACAACCGGAATTCCTAATATGTGGGCTTCCTGAATGGCTATTTTTTCTTTCCTTGGGTCAACGATAAATATTGCTCCCGGCAATTCATCCATGCTTTTTATACCGTTAAGATTTTTTTCCAGCTTTTCTTTTTCTGCTCTAAGCTTGATTACTTCTTTCTTCGGTAAAACTTCAAAAGTGCCGTCATTTTCCATCCTGTCAAGCTCATTCAATCTTTCGATTCTCTTTTTGATTGTTTTGAAGTTGGTCAACATACCGCCTAACCATCTCTGGTTTACATAGTACATGCTACTTCTTATTGCTTCGGATTCAATTGACTCCTGAGCTTGTTTCTTAGTCCCAACAAAAAGTATACTCTTTCCTGAAGCGGCAACCTCTTTAATAAATTCATAGGCTTCTTCAACTTTTTTAACGGTTTTCTGAAGGTCTATGATATAAATGCCATTTCTTTCAGTAAAGATAAACTCAGCCATTTTAGGGTTCCATCGTCTTGTCTGATGCCCGAAATGAACACCAGCCTCTAATAATTGTTTCATAGAAATTACTGACATTATATGTCACCTCCTGCGGTTTTTTCCTCCATAGCCGTCCTCTTGCCTAAAAGCATTTCTGCACCCTTTAGTCAATCAAGCTATGTGTGATTTTTCACATATTGTAGTATAGCATATATAGCCTTTATTGGCAATAAAATTATTATGCCAAATATCTTCTTTTTTAATGCATATCACGTAGAAGCCTTTTTTAGGTTTGCCATTTTAAAACATTTTATTCATATTCAATAGGTCTATTGCTTTTTAGGCTTAGTGATAACATCAATTATATCATCATAGCTCATGCCTTTTTTTAATATGAAGCTCCCATATTGGATCTTATCATCTTTTCCTCTTTTATATAATCTATCCATAAATCCGTTTTTATCGTCGATCAATCCATGTTCTGCGAGAACATCTGCTGTTTTGTAAGAATCGTACCCCTTAGAAACCTTAATTTCTACTTCTCCGATTTCTTCCATTTCATCTGAGTCTTCATTTATTTTCTCGCCCTCATATGTGCTGTTTTTTTCACTTGTCTCGCCCTTGTCGATTAAATCTTTAGGGTTGACTATTATGAAGCCTTTTTTAGAAGCCTCAGTTTTTATAAAGTCATCAGTCAAAGCCCTGCTGTTAATATTTATATTTATAATCGATGACAGCACCAGCCCTATTCCAATACCTAAAATTATGCCTTTTATATCATATGATTTCATTATTCTTAACCCCACTGTTTAAAGACAATGTTAATGACACTTCTCCCTTGCCTATCTGAAGATTTTTAGCTATGTCANNTGAATAAATCTAATATATCTTTCTCTTTTTTTGTCTTTGCCGGAACGGGAACATCCTTATTCGGCTTTCTGTTCTCATCTATATCAGCAGCCAGCTTGCCTATCTCTTTTTCATTGTTATTATAAGATTGTTTCATGCTGCTGATATGCTCTTCAATGTCACTAATAACAACCTCAGAAGTATATACCAATTCACCGACTATTTCTTCAGCATCTGCTATAGCCTTTTTTATTTCCTGTTCCTTCATATATAAATCATAGTAAATTCTTTCTCCTCTGATTTTGTCAGAAGCTATTAGGAACAAGGATATGATTATCATGCCTATTCCAACAATTGTTAATAAATAATTAATATAATTCATCATATCACACACCATTTATATTAAAATGTCAATTCTTGACCCTGTGGAACTTTTACTTCTTTTATCCTTTTTATCTTCTTTATCACTATCTTTATCACCGCTTTTGGATCTGCCGTTTTTCCCATCTTTATCTATCCTGGCTTTGTATGCCTTATCTGCTTTGTTGATCTGCTTTAATTCCTTGGTTTTTTTGTTTGAGTCCTCAATGATATTAATATGTTGATTGACCCTTTNNATGCCTCATTTTCTGAATCTCCGGAGCCTTTGGTATAAGAATCTGAAAGTCTACGGATCTTATTGACATAATATTACCACCTTATGGCTCAAAAGAGCCTATTTTTATTTCTCCAGCTGATCTATAAAAAGTCACATGCTGTATCTGGTCCCTGACAAACATGGAATTACTGCCAATCGTAATCTTTGTGCCCGGATATACTATGTTCTCCACTTTAATTCTTCCGTTTGAAATATCCTCAATATAGGTTTCTACTTCCTGTATTTCTTTTTTAAACCCTTCCATCGCATTTTGCGTTTGTAATTTAAGAACGATTGACTTATTCATCATGGTTCTTTTGTCATCGTCCAGCTCCCCTTTTTTGCTCATCTTTGTAAGCAAATCAACGACTTGGCAGAGCTTTGTATAATTCTCAGCATTCTTAGCATACTCAGCTTTTAAGCTATCATATTTCTTTCTTACATCAGGGTTCATGCCGACCTCTACTTCCGTAACGGTTGCCATAGGAGAGCCTATAATTTTCGCCTTAATTTCATCGGATACCCTTATTTCTCCGCCTACAAGAAGGCCTTTTTTGCCTTTAACTTCAAGCTTTTTACCGCAATAAACAATGCTATGCATTATTGCATCTGTCTGAATATTTCCCTTTGCATATACTTTACTGTTCTCAATAAACTTGGCAATCAGATCCCCTTCACATACAAGCTCTCCTTTATTCATGCCTTGGATACCTCTATGCAAAACTATATTGCCTTTGGAACTTATCTTGGCACCCTCTACTACCCCGAACACTTCAATATCTTCATCCGCTTCTATAGTAAACCCGGTTATCACATTTCCCTTTACGATCACTTTGCCTAAAAATCTAATATTTCCTGTGGAATTATCAACGTTTCCGTCTACTGTATACACTTGAAAAACATTTACTTTTCCTTCTACAATCTTAACCTCTCCGTTAATCATAGAGATGAGCTTTAATCCATCTTCACTCAAAGTCACATTTTTCCCTTTAGGCATATTTATTGTTTTTCCGTCTATTGCCTTAACTTCATTGCCATATACATCTTCACCGCTTATGCCTTTTGAAGCAGGTGTCATTGTAACAAGAAGGTCGCCTTCATTTACATTTTTTATTAAGGATAATTCCTTATAATCTATTCTTCCGTCATCTGTTATAAGCATCTTTTTATCTTTTGAAATATCAAAATGATATTCTAAGCTTGCATCCTTGCCTGGTATAGAAGGTTTTCCTTTAGCAATCGTGATTGCATTATTATATATTTTATGGTCAGCAAGGTTTTCTACTTCATTATGTAATATTCCGCTTTTAATATTGCTTGCTTCCAATGCTTTATAAATGCTTTCCTTATCAGGCTCTTTTCCCCCTCCAAGCGGAGGGTATATCTTTATATGCGCCTCCATAGCATCTGAGGAAACTGAAATTTCATACTCACAATCAGCTTCCTTTTCGTTTTCTTCAATAAATGCGCCTTCACCTTCGGAATCTGCAGAGATAGCATCGGCATTAGAATTCATTATTTTTTCTTCTATATTGCTTATTAACCTTTCCAAGTCTTTCAATTCAGTATTATGCTCATATGATGCTCTGATTTTGTAGTAACTGCCGAAAAGAGATTTTTTTTCTTCCATAATCTCAACCTTTATAAAATCCTTATCAACATTAAAATGCTCTTCTGCTTCTGATATAAGCTTTGTCAGGTTTTTACCTTCTAGAACTACTGAATTGTCAGTCACAATATCAACTCCTTACTAAAATTAATCTACAACAAGCTCTAATAAGATTTTCTAGGCATTTAATTAAATTTGAGAAAAATATGACTCAAGCTTTACTTTTAATTTAAATATCGCTTTTGTATGTAATTGAGACACTCTCGATTCGGAAATCTGAAGTATTCTTCCTATTTCTTTATATGTAAGCTCCTCAAAATAATAAAGCGTTATTATTTTCTTTTCTTTCTCAGGCAAAGCATTGATTATTCCCGCCAAACTCTTTCTAAATTCTTCGGCCTCAAGTCTATCGGTGGGGCTGCTGCCGTTATCCTTGTCAGTATCTGCAAGCTCTTCCCTATATTGATCCAGGTATTCATCAAGAGATACAACGCTATAAGATGCCAGGCTTTGCATTCTTTTTTGCAGTTCGGCCTCAGATATTCCTAGCTTCTGGGCTATATCTTTATCGGTAGCATTGCTGCCTTTTTCCATTTCTACTTCAGAATAAGCCTTTTCGAGTTCCTTTACCCTCTGTCTTACAGAACGCGGAATCCAATCAATTTCTCTCAAATAATCAATAATTGCACCTCTTATTCTTAGGTGAGCATATGTATCAAATTTAACGCCACGACTCAATTCGAACTTATCTATTGCATCAATCAGGCCAAACATACCGTAGCTAACCAAATCATCATATTCAACAGCATTGTTGTAGCTGGTATAAAGCCTTCCGGCTATATATTTAACCAAATATACATAATGCAATATAAGTTCTTCTCTTATTGCCTGATCTTTATTTTTTGAATACTTTTCCCATAAGACATTTATCTCCATCTCATACCTCCGCAAGGAAGTTTATTTATACAGTATTTTTCTTATATAAAGCAGCAGGATTTATTTCCTGAAATTCTTCTTCATCATCATTCAGGCTTTTATATTCAGCCTGAGTAATTGAAGGAATATGGGCTTCAAATACGAAAGACTGCTTCTTAACATTTTCATCTTTTCTGCGTTTATTACTATTTTCTTTTATTACATTAGATACAGAAATACCGCAAGCTGACAGGCCGATTATCAAGACTATGCTTTTGATCATCAGAATAATAAAGTCAGTTTTATATACCAGACCGAATATAATATTTATAAGCAGGCCTATAATTACAAGTATAATAGGGAGTATTTCAACAATATTCATATTTAACTCCAATCATATCTGTTTTATTCCGTGTCCAATTGTCTTGACCAACAGGAGTCCTGTATCAGAAGAGAATTCTATAGTCCTTCCATAACTCCCTCCTGTATCTTCAGCTAATATAGGTATATTCAAATTTTTCAGGGTTTCTTTTACCGCCACTACATTTCTTGCACCGATTCTCATTATGTCGCTGGTATCATTGAAGTTGAACATTTGTGCTCCGCCTGCTACCTTACTCACAACCTTGGATCTTTTTGCCCCCATTTTCAGCATATCATCTAACAGTTTAGCAATACCTGTATCAGCGAATTTAGCCAAATTGCTATTATTTTTTATTTGATGGCTATAGGGAAGCATTATATGAACCATACCCGATATCTTGGTTTCCCTGTCATGAAGACAAATGCCTACGCATGAGCCTAACCCAAGGGTGATAAGAGCATCCGGAGGATAGACACAATTCAAATCGGCCATTCCAACTTTAATAACTTCTGCCATATCATATTACTCCTAGGCTCTTAAGCAAAATTTCAAAAGATTGTTCATCCGGTATTAGAAAAAAATTACCCTTTACCTGATTAATTCCTTCGATAAAATCAGTCTCAATTAAAAGAACGTGGTCGCCTACCTGTCCAAATAGAATAACAGGTACGCTCATTATTGCTCCCGCCATGTCTATGGCAAGTGAAGGGATCGAAACTGTCATAGAAAGCCCCGTCAAGGTGGATAGAGATGATAGATATGAGCCTGCTAATATGTTGCCTACTTCTTTTAATGCAGAAAGTTCAATTTCATCCAATTCTGCATTGGTTTCGTTTTTGCCCATGAGCCAATTGATTAAAGTGCGGGAAGAATCATTATCGATCAGGAACATAATGCTGCCTGTGATATCACCGCTAACTTTAAAATAAATACCTGAAACCAGCATTTCCGGTCCGCCTACCAAGTCTGCTACTTCCTTAAATTCAACTATATTCACTATCGGAACTTTCATGTCTATGCGTTTAGATACCATCTTCGACAGTGCTGTAACTGCATTGCCGGCACCTATATTACCAATTTCTTTTAATACATCAATCTGCTGACTGTTCAAATCGGCAATACTAATTGACATAAGCTCATCCCCCAAACCAATAATCTAAACATTAAGCAATTTTTTTACATCTAACAAAGTGATTATTTTATCATCCACTTTTCCTATACCATATATGTTGTTTTGCTCAGTATTTCCTAAAGATTCCGGAGGCAATTCGATCATATCATTGCTTATTTCGATGACCTTTGAAGCCGAATCAACGATTAATCCCACATTTATATCGTCAACATATACGATGATAATTCTTGTATTTTCGCTTTCTTCTTTTTTATCCAAATTAAATTTCTCACGCAAATCAATGATTGGGACTATCTCGCCTCTTAAATTTATCACACCTTTAATATATAATGCAGTTTTAGGCACCCTTGTTATATTGCTCATTTTTTCTATAGTCTTCACTCGCAGTATATCTATTCCATACTCTTCATTGTCTAATTCAAATACAACAAACTGATTGTTTTTATCTGTATAATTCATATGGCTCCCCCCTTAAATCATCGAGTTTGAATCAATAATAAGTGCTACTTGTCCATCTCCTAATATTGTTGCACCTGCAATATTCCTGATACCTGCTAAATACTTGCCTAAAGATTTGATCACTATTTCTTGCTGGCCGATCAAGCTGTCCACTATAAACCCGGAGCTTTTCTCTCCCTTTTTTACTATTACTACAGTCAATTCGCTTGAATCTTTCTCATCATTTTTTACATCAAGAACATGGGATAGCCTTACAATTGGGAGAACTCCATTTCTATACAGTATCACTTCTTGTCCTTGTACAATTCTTATGTTATTTTTTTCAATTGAAGTGATCTCTTTTATTGAATTTAAAGGTATAGCATATTTCTCGCTTCCTATGGTTACCAAAAGCGCTTGAATTATAGCTAAGGTCAAAGGCAGTCTTATTATAAATTTGCTGCCTGCATTGGCTGAAGTTTCTACCTCGACAGTTCCTCCTAATGATTCTATTTTTGTTTTCACTACATCCAGTCCCACACCTCGGCCGGAAACATCTGATACCACATCGGCAGTGCTGAAGCCTGGCTGGAAAAGCAAATCAACCGCTTCCTTTTCATTTAATGCATCGGCTTCCACCTGGCTGATCAGCTTATTCTCAACAGCTTTCTTCTTAACTCTGCTGACATTAATACCTTTACCATCGTCTTCAACCTCAATAACTACACTATTGCCATCTTGAAATGCTCTTAACGCAACACTTCCCGCCTGAGCTTTTTTATTGTTTATTCTTTCCTGCTTATCTTCAATACCATGGTCAATGGCATTCCTTATTAAATGTATAAGAGGATCTCCAATCTCGTCTATGACCGTCCTGTCTAATTCAGTTTCTTCCCCGCTGATATGCAGGTTAACCTCTTTTCCAAGTTCTCTTGATAAATCCCTTACCATCCTCGGAAATCTGTTAAACACCCTTTCAATGGGCACCATTCTTACCTTCATTACAGCATCATGAAGGTTTGTTGTAATTCTTTCCAAATATTCAACAGCCTCAGTCATATTTTGATCTCTCGTATCGGAATCAACGCCTTCCAGCCTGGTTTTGATGATTATCAGTTCGCTCACCAGATTCATAAGATTGTCCAATCTATTAATATCTACTCTGACTGTTTTGCCTATTTTATTTTTCTTTGCATGAGCCTCTTCTGAATCTTCCTTATCCTCTTCAGCATGCTCAACCTCTGCAACTGCAATCTCTTCTGAGAAAGTTTCGAAAGCTTTCGTCACTTCCTTCAATTCCTCAATTATAATCTCATCTATCTCAGATATAGACATGAGATCATCCTTAACTTTGTCTTTGCCTTCACTGGTGATCACTGCCAGCTTAAAATTGTTATCAAACTTTTCATCTTCTATATCTTCTACTGACGGGAAGGACTTAAATACTTCAGCATACTTTTCCAGGCTTTTAAATACAAGAAAAGCTCTAGCGGATTTAAGCATGCAATCTTTTGATAAAATAACCTCAATTTTGAATACCTTCATTCCCTGAGCCAAGGCTTGTACGATTACATTTTCATCATACTGATTAAACGTGAAATTAGATATAGCACTGCTATTCTCGGCATCCTGCTTTTCATGGGCCGGCAAGTCCTTATTATAAATAATATTGATCAACTTATTCTTCAAAGCATCAATATTTTTATCCATCTCTTTGCCGGTTTCTGATATGTGGTTGACAGATCCTTCTAAAAAGTCTAAGCACTCAAACAGGACATCCAGTATTCCCGAATTGATAGTCAATCTTCCATTTCTAACTTCATCCAGTATATTCTCCATTTCATGGGTAAGATTCATTATAGCATTAAATCCCATTGTACCTGCCATACCCTTCAAAGTATGAGCTGATCTGAATATTTCATTTAGAACATCATTATCATTCGGGCTATTCTCAAGGCCTAAAAGATTTTGATTTAGGTTTTGCAAGTGCTCTTGAGCTTCTTCTATGAAAATTTCCAGATACTGATTAATATCCATTTGTCATACCTCCATATATAGTAAGTTTTGTGTTACCAGGCAATTTAATTGAATAACACGGATTATATCAATCCTTTCTTTAGCAGCTTCCTCTGTTCCTGAAAAATAAACTTTGTAAGCACCTTACCATCTGCTTTTCCTAAATCCTTAAATCTTGCTCCATATTCATATAAGTGAGATTTTTCTATATTGTATTGCTTCCGCACTATTACGGCTCTGAGCTTCATCGTGGTATCAGCTTCAAAATTGATCTCCAATTCCAGCAAATTATTTATATCCATCTCTTTTCTCGCATAGAACATAATGCNNGCTATCTATTTGAGAAATAACTCTATATTTAATAGGTTTTACTATTTTTAGCCTATAAAAATTTCTTCTTTGAACTCTTTTAGGCTCAGATGTTATCTTGAGCTTTAAAACCGGTATGCTTTCATAATTTTTATCAATAACAATCGCTGAGAACTCAAGAACTGCATCCTGCTTATTTATTATCAGCGCTATTCTTTCTCCGTTCAAAATATATATGGTATGCCTTTTATACATAGGAAAAA
>DPSW01000345.1:0-603 GCA_003527145.1 Clostridiaceae bacterium
TTGCCCTGGTCACTGACCCCAAAGATCGTGCTTTCCGATAAAGCGGTTTTTATTTCTCCATCAATGATACTGGTCCCCGAAGTCAAGCCTCTAAGCTCATTGGTGTAAAAAAAGTCACCATTTACAGCCCCTAAGACTCTGGTATCATCGCTGTATTTTTTCTGGGCCTGCTTTGATACGGTTTCAGTGCCTACGGCTTTGCCGCTGTCTGAAGCCTCAATTTTTATATATTCAGTCCCTATCAGGGTTTCAACCATATTGATGCTGAATATACCCTTTGGAGTCACCCAGGCAGCCCTCTTGTAATGAGTGCCCGGCCCTATCTGCTGGCTGCTTTCCGAGTAGGCCCCTTCCCCATCCGCATAAAGCATTGTGGAAAAAAACAGGGTAAATGCCAGAAGCAAACACAGAGCCTTCTTTGCTGTAAATCCTTTCTTCATATAAATTACCTCCTGTGCTTCAATGATTCTATTCTATTGTACCATTAAAGTTGGACGTATTATATTTCGTGTTTGTTACAAAAAAACGAAATATGGAGAACGATGAACACAGATTTGCACGGAGAAAAGTAGGAAAATGGAGGAACGGAAACCACGGAAAGAC
>DPSW01000345.1:677-8430 GCA_003527145.1 Clostridiaceae bacterium
TACCCTAGCCCCTGAGTTCTGAACTCTGAATCCTGAGTTCTAAAACCCGTTCACCAATTTATTCGTTCAGGTTAATATCTGCCAGAAGCACTCCCTGAACCGTTCCTTCCTCGTATAGCGGAATAGATATAGTAATATTATAGTGATTGGTAAGTACTGATATGTACTCCTTGCTCACATATGTTTCTCCGGCCATGGCTCTTTGGAAGAATGCTCTGGCGCTGCAGTCTCTTTGCTCTTTCGGAACTACCGGGCTGGCAAATTTAATGACCCCGTTTTTATCCACCAATGCCACTAATTCGACATAGTCCAGTTCCTTTCCCCTGCCGGCTAAAAGCTCATTTCCTTTATCTTCATCCATATGCAGGAGCCTGTCAATTTTGCTGGTCTCAATGAGCATTTTCTTTACGGTCTCCACTTTAGCTTTCATCGCATCGGTAATCACAAAGCCCTTCATAAAGTTTCCTATTATATTATTGCTGTACTCGATGGCATCACTAAGATTTACTATGGAATCATACATGGTTTCTATNNCGTTATTTCCTCAACCACTGCCGCATTTTGCTGAGTGGCATCATTTATTACCTCAACAGCATAGGTTATCTCATTTATTTTTGCTTTCTGCCCTTCAGTAAGGTTTACTATAGCCTCTGCGGCATCCATATTTTTTTCAACAGCCTTGTTTATATCTTCAGATTTCTTTAAAGCCTTTACCGCATAGGCTACATTATTCTCTACAACCTCAGTTTCANNACGACAGCCCTTCAATTTCTTTTATTATGCTTTCGATGAGGGTCTTTATCTTCTTGGCAGAACCTGAGGAGTCATCCGCCAGCTTGCTCACCTCTCCCGCAACTACTGCAAAACCTCTCCCGGCCTCCCCTGCCCTTGCAGCCTCTATGGATGCGTTCAGGGCCAAGAGGTGAGTCTGAGATGCTATGGCTTCTACCGCTTCGGTTATTATACTTACCTGCCGTATCGAATCATTAAGCTCCGTTATATCTTTTAATACTTTATCGTTATATTCTTTTACCTCTTCTATTTTTTTGAAAGCTTCTCTAAAAGTCTCAAAGCTTTCATCGACTACTGTTTTGGAATTCTTAGCCGCATTCAGGGATGCCTTGGCATTTTCATAAATATCGTTCACGCCATAGGAAAAGGTCTCTATGCTTTCCTTGACGCTGACTGTTGACTGCGCTTGATTGTTGACTGCTTCAGATATATTCTGCACTGTGGAAGCTATCTCTCCGGATGTGACTCTCAAGCTCTCTGCCTGGCTTTTCATAGTTTGAGATTCCTTAGTAGTCTTTTCCGATAAATTCACATACTGGCCTGTCAGATTTCTTATCTTGTCCAGGTATTCATTAAACTTATCTCCGATTCTATTGATGACCTTTATATTGGACTTTTTTATGTTTATATTAAGCTGACCGCTAACGATTTTACCCAGGTTGTCATGCATGCGCTTTGCTCCGCTGCTGATAACATATATGAAAATTATTTTCATAGCTACCAGTGCGGCCACAAATACTGACAATAAGATTATATTATCTCTCATAATGATTGCAAAAACACCCAGTATTATGCTGAACAATATATAGCCCAACCAAAGACCTGTCATAATCATTCCTCCCATATCTTACTAACATCAATTATATTATACATTTAACGACATCAATAATAAACACCTTATATAAATATCGACAATATTTCCCGGGAAATAATACATTATTATGAAAAATCAGTGCCAAGCAGGCAAAAATGCTTAAAATCCCCTGCAAAAAAACAGGCCCCCGCATCACTTGTGAGCAAACTTGGCTCTTTATGACACTGGTTCCCGAATGGCCTTTATATCTTAGTCTTATGAATTACGGAAGCAGGGCTTACAATACCTGCAATGTTTACGCTGTGGTCACTTATTCTTTCAAGATTTGTTACAATATCCAAAAATATTACCCCTGCATTTATATTGCATTCGCTATTATTCAGACGTCTTATGTGGCTTTCTCTCAGTCCGTCCCTCAACTCATCGACCCGTTCCTCATATTCATTTACTTCTTTAACCTTTTCCTTATCCTCATTTTCTAAAGCTGTTAAGGAAGTTTCTATAGCTTTGTCCACAACGCCGTATATTTCCTTCAGTTCTTCAATAGCAGTGCTTGAAAAAACAATCTTATTGTCAATCTTAAACTGGGCAAGCTCAACCAGATTCTCCGCGTGATCCCCGATCCTCTCAGCATCATGAACAGTATTGAACAGCGCCGCAACACGGTTTGATTGCTCAGAGCTTATGGCTGTACTAGAAACAGCAAGCAGATATTCTGTAATTTTTTTCTCCAGCGCGTTTATGGCTTTCTCATTGGAATAAACCTCTGCTATAAGCTTCTCATCCTCGGTCAATATGGCATCTATGGATTTTCTAACATTTGATCTTGCTATTTCAGCCATTCTGATTATTTCCTTCACTATCTGCACAACGGCGACAGAGGGGGTTTCGAGTATTCTCTTATCCAGATATACAAGTTTGGTAGGATCCTCGGCTTCTTTACCGGGTATAAGCTTAGTAACAAAGGCTACCAGGAAGCCTGCAAAGGGCAGTTGTATTGCTGTATTTACCAGATTGAAGAATGTATGTGCATTAGCTATTTGCCTTACCTCACTTAAGGAGGTCATCTTGACCAATTGTGCCATCGGTCCGAGTATCAGCAGGAATATTATTGTACCTACTATATTGAATATAAGATGCATCATGGCTGCCCTCTTAGCAGTGAAGTTTGCTCCTATACTGGCTAATAATGCAGTAACGCAGGTTCCTATATTGTCTCCAAACAAAATAGGCAATGCGGCTTCTATAGGAACAAGTCCCTGCAGAGCCAGTGCCTGAAGAATACCTATAGTAGCACTGCTGCTTTGAATTACAGCCGTCAATATAAAGCCTGCAAGAACTCCCAATAAAGGGTTGTGCTGCAAATCAACCATGAACTGTGTAAACTGAGGAATGTCTTTTAGAGGCTTCATAGCGTCACTCATAGAATTCATTCCTAAGAAAAGCAAGCCAAAACCAAGAAGAAGCTCTCCAAGCTGCCTGTTGGATTTCTTCTTTGCAAACAGCACCAAGGCTGTTCCTGCTATCAAAGCATAAGGAATAATATTGCTGAACTTAAAGGCGATTAATTGAGCTGTCATGGTAGTACCTATGTTAGCTCCCATTATAACACCTACAGATTGGCTCAAGTTCATTATGCCTGCGTTGACAAGACCCACTACCATTACTGTAGTTGCACTGCTGCTTTGGATTATTGCAGTTATTGCCGTACCTACTAAAACAGCTAAAAATCTGTTTCGGGTAAGGACCTCCAGCAGCTTTTTCATCCTGTCGCCTGCGGCTTTCTGCAAAGCATCGGNNTAAGCCGAGTATCATACTATAACCCAAAATTACACCTCCAACAAAAAATATACCATCATAAGTATATTAGTATAGAAAGATAAGTACAATACTGAAATTCAACCTTTTTAGCGTAAATATGCCATTTTTCTCACAAATAATACAGTATACTACTTTTGTCCGTAAGTAGAAAATATTGAAGGAAAATATATGAAGTTTCTAAAACCTGATAACCTGCCTTCTCATTCCTACATTTAAAACCAGACCTACAGATATCATATTTGTTAAAAGGGAACTCCCCCCATAGCTTACAAAAGGAAGCGGAATGCCTGTAACAGGCATAATCCCGATTGTCATGCCTATGTTCTCCAGGACATGGAACAGAAGCATGGCCATAATACCGATGCAAATATATTTACCGTAGCTATCCTTTGATATTCTGGCAATATATATGCACCTCGTGATCAGAAGCATAAATAGAAATATGATAATCACAGAACCTATAAGGCCAAGCTCTTCTCCTATAACAGAGAATATAAAATCTGTATGCCGCTCTGGTATAAAGCCTAAATTGTTTTGAGTGCCGCGAAACAAGCCCTTTCCCGTAAATTGACCTGAGCCTATGGCTATTTTTGATTGGATGACGTGGTACCCGCTGCCCAGCTTATCCAGCTCCGGATTAAAAAAAACTAATATCCTCTTTTTTTGATAGTCTCCGAAAAATTTAAACCAAAGCGAAGGCAAGCTAAGCACAGCTAAAACTCCCGTACCTAATATGAATTTATAGCTCATACCTGCAGCAAACACCATAAAGGCAATAAAAAAAATAAATACAAGAGCTGTCCCAAAATCGTTTTGAAGAAGTATCAAGCCTATTATAGGGACAATGTATAGTATTATCGGAATTATACCCTTTATAGTATCCAGAGTTCCTTCTCTTTTTTCCAAAAGCTTGGCAAAGGATAATATAAAACCGATTTTTACAATTTCTGAAGGCTGAAAGTTTACAAGGCCTAAATCAAACCAGCTTTTAGACCCCTTTACTTCTTTTCCGAATATCAATACTGCGACCAGAAGTATTATGCTTACCGCATAAATTAATTTGCTCATGTCCCCGAAGGTATTATAATCAAAAAAAAGTATTATGATGATGGCTATCATCCCTAAAATAAAAGCTACGCTTTGAATCTTTATATGGTTCAGGGATCCGCCATGTGTAACTCCGGTTGCACTGGCTATGGCAACGATTCCGCCTGCAAAAAGCAGTATCATAGAAATTATTATTCCAACGTCTATATTTTTTAATAGTTTCTTATCAAAAATGTTATCCCATTTCATAGGCTCATTCCCTCTTATTTTATTTCATATTCAATTTTACCACAAAAAAATGATTTTACCACACTGTAACTTTAATCCAAAAAAAGAATNNATAGGTACGTCTAACTGTCTTTCTCCTCCGTTCCCTTACTTTAAACTATAAGTGCAGTCCAGCTTCGCTGGACGCACGCATAAAAAGAGGAGGTAAAACCTCCTCTAATTGCTAAATCTTAAACTTTCTAATGAGCTCTTGCAGCTTTCCGGCTATTTCTGCAAGGCCTTCACTTGCTCTGGATAATTCCATGCTGGAAGCTGCTTGTTCTTCTGTGGCTGCAGAAGCTTCCTCTGTTCCCGCTGCATTTTCCTCAGCTATGGCTGATAAGTTTTGCATTAAGTCTACTAGTTTAGCCTTGTTCATATTTAGTGTTTTGGTGCCCTCAGTGAGCTTTTGGATGACAACCTCCGTTGCTCCTATGGAATCAGCTATCAGATCAAACCTATGCCTAGTTTCTTCTACACTATCCGATTGTGCATTTACTATATCTTTAACTTCATAAATAGTTTGCACTGCAGCATTAGACCTTGTTTTTAGTTCTTCTATGACCTGCTTTATCTCATCTGTAAAGCTATTGGTCTGTTCAGCCAGCTTTCTTATTTCTCCTGCTACAACTGCAAAGCCTCTGCCGGCTTCTCCTNNCTGCAATGCTTTGAATCATGGTGCTGGAACTATCAATTTTTTCTGCACTTTTATTATTATTCATAACTATTTCATAGATTTCTTTAGCAGATTCACTACTCCTTTTTGTTTTTCCGGTCAAAATATGAATAATTTCAAAGCCTTCTTCTTTTCGCTGATTGATCTCTATCAAAGCCTTATTAAGATCTTGAATATATCCCCCTGCTTCTTCTATAAATCTATNNTCTTCAACACTCTCAGATGATTTTTCCGTATCACTTGCTTGTTCACTGGCTCCCCTGGCAATTTCTTCAATAGTTCTGGCAACCTCTTCGGAGGCTGAAGCTGTCTGCTGAGAGGTGGCCGTCAGTTCCTCTGCAGTTGCCGCAACGCTTTCTGCACCATTGGAAATCTCTGTGATCAAATGAACAATATTATCCCGCATGGTTCTGATAGCTCTCATTATTTGACCAATTTCATCTTTTCTATTCAAATACTTTGCAGCCTTTGTATTTTCACTATGAGTAAAATCATAATTTGCTATTTCCTCTATTCTTTCCGTTATGGAAACAATTGATTTAACAATGCTTGATGTAACTATAAAAATAGCCGCTCCAATAACTAACAGTCCAATAATACAAATTATAATTATCTTTGATAATAGCTTATAGACGCTTGCAGAAACTTCTTCCCGGGGCACCACTGTACTAAAAACCCATGGGGTCGCAGTATTGCCTATTATTATCGGTGCAAAGGATTTAAGCACATCTTTATCATATACGTTTGAATATAAAGATTGTGTAAAAACCTCCCTTGTCCTAATTTTATCCAGCAAAATATGTGCATCTCCGGTTACAAATTCGCCTCCGGGTTTGCCTATGCTCGTCCTGTCGGGGTGGGTAACTACTACTCCATTAGGAGAAATCAGCCTGCCAAAACCCGTTTGATATAATTTGACTTTATCGCCTATTTCCTGAAGTTGGTCTAAGGTCACATCAACCCCTGATACACCTATTGTTTTTCCGTTATGCTTGATAGGCACGGCAAAGGTAGTCATAAGCACTTTGGCCCCGCCGATTTCATATTCAAAAGGTTCTAAAACAGTTTCTATACCAGATTTGAAAGCCAATTGATAATAATCGCCTTCTCCTTCTGTTGTATAGTTATGTAAAGCTTCTGTATTAATGCCTGAACCGTCTCTATACCAGTATGGAGTAAATCTGCCGGTCTGGTCATGACCGCTAGTGCCTGCATATTCATTATCCCTTCCATCGAAAGCATTGGGTTCAAAGCAAACCCAAACACCAAAAAAATTTTCATTTCCGGAAAGAATACTTTTTAAAACTGCATTTACGCTTTCTCTATCAGGAGAGCCTTGATTAATTAGACCTTCCATCATGTATGCAGTATTCCTGGCAGAATCCAAGGATATTTCTAATTCGGCTTTAATTGTACTGGCATAGTCTTTAGCTATGGCTTCTGCTAAATGAGTAGCATTTTCTTTTTGCCCCTGATAAACATCAAATCCAACCATTGCAAAAACTAGGGTAAATATCAGGAATATTGGTGTTAAGATCATTAATAGGGTTTTTGTTTTAAATTTCATGGAATCACACCCCTTTAAATTATAATAGAAAATACTTCAATTTTCGACAATATTCAACTATATTCTATTAAAATCTACAAATTTAATCAAGGAAGTTTCATCCATTATTTTATTTAACCTTGTTATATCAAAAAATAAAAAAGGCTTCTTAATCGAAGCACTTTAAAATAGATGAAGCCTTTTAATTCCCTGAAGCTTAAATTCTGCATATTTTTCCCTTCATTATATCCATGCACATGATCCAATAGCCTCTCTTATTGTCCTTGGTTCTTTTATAGGCTGTAAATCCCTTATATTCATAGCATGCCTTGCAGCCTTCATAGTATGCCCCCGGTATGCCTATATAAGCATACCTTATCTCACCCTTTCTGTGTTCTACGCCCAAAACGCAGCTCTCTATGCTTCTTCCTGTGCTTTCTACTATATATGGATAGGATAAAGGCATCATGGCTCCATTTATCGGTATCATGACATCATTCAGAAGGGGCAGCTCCTGGCCTATTCTATACCACCTGATCCCGTATTCGTCATGGAAACCGCCAAATCTCTCCATACNNTCTTTCTTATGTCGCTCAGGCTCCTGACCCTCATTTGTTAGCCTTCCCGTATCCCAACCATGGAAGGATTGCTGTTCCGCATACTCAGGCTCTTCATAATATAAAGGCGCCGGTTCGGCTCTCATTTCCATATCTATTATCTGAGGCTCGGATTCTAAACTTTCCTCTCTTGCAGCTTCAAGCACTTCGGCTGATTCTGCTCCGTCCTCTTC
>DPSW01000420.1 GCA_003527145.1 Clostridiaceae bacterium
AATGCATCTAACCTTCCCTCCAGACCTTCCTCAAATAACGGCTCCAGCAAATCTCCCCGGAGCAGCTTCATCCTTCTCCCCAGCTGATGCTTCTCAATGTTCCGCCTGCAGCACTCAAACGCATCCTCGGAAATATCCGCAGCATAAACATAAGCATGGGGAATATAATAAGCAAGGCTCACGGCTATGGCGCCGCTGCCTGTACATACATCTGCAATACAGGGCTTTTCTTTTCCCTTTAAGAGCTCCAGGGTCTTCTCCACAAGGATTTCCGTATCAGGCCTCGGTATGAGCACATTTTCATGGATAGAGAAATCAATGCACATGAACTCCTGGCAGCCTGTGATATACTGTATAGGCTTTCCCTTCTTGCGCTCCTCCACAAGCCTGAAAAAATCCACAGTCTCTTCTTCACCGAGGACCCTGTCCCTGTATTTTATGATATCTATCCTTTTCATATCAAGTACATGACATAAAATCAATTCTGCATCCAGGATATAGCTGGGGCATCCGGATTCCCGGAGCAAAATCACACCTTCCTTTAACAGGCTTCTAATGGTATAGTCTACCACAAGTCAGCCTCCTTATCCTCCACCAAAACATTCTTCAAGGCTGTGATAGCTACCTCAATCTGGCTGTCGTCAGGCTCTCTAGTAGTGATCTTTTGCAGCCACAGGCCGGGAGCGGATATGGTGCATACAAGCTTTGAATCGCTTCTTCCTGCCCACTTTATTATCTCATAGGATATCCCTGCCACTACAGGCAGGAGGAGAATCCTGGTTATCAGCCTTACAGGCAGGCTGGGCCATCGGAAAAAGGAAAAAAGCAAAATGCTCACTATCATGACGATAAACAAGAAGCTGGTACCGCATCGCGGGTGCAGTCTTTTATGCTTTCTGACATTTTCAACAGTGAGCTCTTCCCCGTTTTCATAGCAGAATATGGTCTTATGCTCAGCGCCGTGATATTCAAAAACTCTTTTTATATCCTTCATCTGTGATATAAGAGCGATATAGCCTATGAAAATAGCTATTCTTACAACTCCCTCCACCAGATTCATAAGCAGCGGGGTTTTTGATACCTTGCCCAACAAGCTCACAGCAAGTGTGGGAAGCAGTATAAACAAGCCTGTAGAAAAAGCTATGGACAATAATACGGCTATTGCTATCATATTCTTTTCCATAAACTCATCCAGCTTCGAGGCCTTCTTTTCTTCCTTCGGCTCTTCATCCTCGAAAAATTCCGCTGAAAAAGTAAGGGCCTGAACACCGATTACCATAGAATCAATAAATGCAAACATCCCCCGAATGATAGGCATCTTGGATATTTTTTTTCTATTTGCTTTAAGCTTTTCTTTTTTGAGAGCAATTTCACCATCCGGCTTTCTGACAGCTATGGCAATATCTTCGGGTCCTTTCATCATGACCCCCTCTATTACGGCCTGGCCGCCAATGCTTGTTTTCTGCATTTCAATTCCTCACAATCTATAAATAACGCAACATAGGGGAACGCAAACCACTGAAAGACACGAAAGGACACGAAATGGGTAAGAAAAGTTATAGCTAAGCCTGTCATCCTGAGCATCAGCGAAGGATCTTTGACCCTGGTGGAATACTTAAGATTCTTCACTAGCGTTCAGAATGACACGCTACGGATTCACACATAAGTTTAATATTATCGAGCCCTCAGTGTTTTTCCGTGAAAAATTCCGTGTCTTTCAGTGGTTNNTTCGCATTTTTCATCATTAATCTATTATATATTAGCTGTTTATGGATTACAATAGAATGCTTTTGCATGCTAAATCTTTGATCACTTCTCCGGCCAAAATGAGCCCCGCCACCGACGGAACGAATGAAATGCTTCCGGGCACCTGACGTCTTACGGTACATTTTCGCTTCGTATCCGGAGGACAAATACAATTATGCTTACAGCTGTTGGCCTCATCATCCATGGGTGTTATGGGGACTTCCCTGGAATATACAACCTTGAGGGATTGGATATTCCTCTTTCTAAGCTCATGCCGCATCACTTTAGCAAGAGGACAAACAGAGGTCTCATATATATCTGCCACCTCAAAGCGCGTAGGGTCCAGCTTATTCCCTGCACCCATGCAGCTGATAACGGGCACGCCTGCCGCCTTTGCGCGCTGAATAAGCGTCAGCTTTGCCGAAACCGTATCTATCGCATCAACAATATAAGAGCAGCCGGAGAAATCAAATTTATCCGCATTATCCTCTGTATAAAAGGCCTGATGTATTTCAACCTTGGCTCTTGGGTTTATTTCCTGGATGCGATCCTTCATCACCTCAACCTTATGCTTGCCCACAGTCTTTCTTGTAGCAATCAGCTGGCGATTTATATTTGTAAGGCATACCTTGTCATCATCAATAAGGATAAAACTTCCGATACCGCTTCTGGCGAGGGCTTCCACGCAAAAAGAACCTACCCCGCCTATGCCGAATACGGCAACTGATGCCTTTTGTAATCTCTCCATCGCTTCCTTGCCAAGCAGCAGCTCAGTCCTTGAGAACTCGTTTAACATACTGTTCCGTCCTTCCAATCTGATTAAATTATTTCTGTCCCATTATACCACAAAAACCGCCTTTTTATTAAAGCGGTTTTTGCGTCATATATGCAGAGATTTAATATTCTTTTGACTTATTATAATCACTTTGGGCTTTGAACATGCTATAGCTTGTCCCAGTCTTATTCTTCATTGCATCATAGGTTGTGTCTATGATCTTCCAGCTTCCGTTCATGTAAACCTCGTTCCACGCGTGATATACGCTGATATCGTTTTTGTAACCCTTTATCAACTTAGCCGGTATGCCTCTGCTTCTCAGCATAGCTCCGAACAAAACCGAATAATCATAGCATATTCCTTTGCCGTCTTTCAATATTGTATCTATGTCAGGAGTATAATTTGTGCTAAGCTTGTCCATCTTATTATAATCATAGCTGATATTATTTATCATATATTCATATAAAGCTTGTACAATTTTTTCGTCATTTGATTCATCCTGTGTCAGAGACCCAGCAAGCTTTATAGCGGCCATGTCTTCACTCCACAATATCGGCTGAGTGGATTTGAGATATACTAAATTCTCTTCAGTTATATCAGCTTTGAAGCTTTTCTTGGCCATAACCTTATATTGGATGCCTGAAGTATTCTCCAGCACGGATACGGTATAGCTGCCTTGTCCAAGCTGAAGAGGAAAAAAATCTTCTTCTTTTTGCAGATCATAGTAATATTTTGCAGAACCCTTTTCTACCATAACCTTGGTTTTTTTGTTGATTCCCGTATAAGAGATTCTAACTACGCCTTCATTTGCTTTTTTTGTATCGATAGCAATATTCGAAGAAGCATCTACAGCTATGGGATTCCATAGCATAACACCTATAATCAACATTGCAATAAATCTAATATTTTTCACTGAAAACGACCCCTTTCGGTAGCTGGCTGCCATTNNTCGGTAGCTGGCTGCCATTTTATAGGCCCTGTAGCTTTGCGTCCCCCAGTTTCCCAAGGTTTGCTATTATCGTTTGAGAGTTATCAGCTATAGCGGAAATAAAAAAACTAATCTTTCGGTAGCTGGCTGCCATTTTACAGGCCCTGTAGCTTTGCGTCCCCCAGTTTCCCGAGGTTTGCTATTATCGCTTATCAGCTGATGTTTAAATTATACAATTATTTATCTTTATTATACCATAACTATTTTATTTGTAAATAATCATTTGGACAAGTTTTGTGAATTTTCTGCACAATTATATCGCTTTATTTGCGTTCTGATTTATTGCATTTATGAGGCGAAGGGGACAATGCAAATCACTTGTCCCCTTCGCTTTTACTCATTTTACTACATTTCCAATTCTGGATAATAAATATCTGTCCAATCCTCATAGCCGTTATCCAGTCTATAGTAATTGTGGCTATTGATTGCTTCTTGCATTGCTTCATAATACCACTTGGATTCAGGCAAATCCAGGAACTGTTTGGCTTCTGGCAATATCTCACCTATGGCAACTCTTCTGTCTAATACATTGTTGACTAAGGTTACGAATTCAGCTCTGGTGATATATTGATCCGGCTTGAAAGTTCCATCAGTATAGCCTTTTATCCATCCTTTTTCTGCTGCGGAGTTGATATATCTATTTGCCCAATGTCCGGCAATATCTGAGAATTTATCGCTTTCAAAAGGACTTAACTTATCAAACTTCGAAGCAATTACAGCCATTTCCGCTCTTGTGATATAGTTACCCGGTCTAAAGGTTCCATCAGTATAGCCTGTAACTATTCCACCTTTAGCCAAAGTAGCAATGTGTATATTTGACCATCTGTTTTTCGCTACATCAGAGAATTTATGAGCATCAGTCTTTATACTGTTTCTGTATTCAACGGTCAGAAGCCTATAAAATACTGCAGCAACTTCATCTCTGGTGATATAGCCTTCAGGCTTTACTGTGCCGTCAGGATAACCTTGAATGTATTGGAAGTGATCTCCCTTATTCAACTGCGGCAAGCCTGCAGGAATCGGCTCATCAGGAATCACTACTATCTGATCTGGCTTATCTGGTTTATCCGGCTTATCTGGCTTATCTGGCCTTTCAGGCTTTTCTGGTGGGTCTGATTTTTTTGTAAAGTTAGCAGTAAAGGTCTTATCTCCCATTACCTTATCATCAGTTCCAGGTAATGCTGGAGTCCAGCCACTGAAATAATATCCGGAATTTGCAACAGGTGTTGGTGCTTCTTTATAGATTTCTCCATGTAATATCTTGTCTATTCTTGTTCCACCAGCTAAACTTCCATTAGGTCCTGCTTGATAAGTTATGGTGTATTCATTTAGTGCCCATTGTGCTATAAGGGTTATATCATATTGTGGCATTTTGAATTTATCTCCAGGATAATATGCTCCACTTTGGAATTCAGGTGCTTCTGGCACCTGGCTTGCCCTGTATGGTTCATATTCATACCCTTGTGCCATCCAATATTTAAAGTGATATCCAACAGGATTGGTAAATCCATTCGTTAAAACTGTTACTTCTGTTCCTGTAAGGTATGGATTGTTAGGATCTAACATTGTTCCAGCACCTTCATTAGGATTATAATTCACGTTATGCCACTGCTCTTCATCTACTACATAGTATACTGTTTCAACATTGTTGGCAGCATTTGCACTTACTGTCAAGCTTCCAGGCTGACTATCCTTCACCTTGTATCCGGTGGTTACTGAAGGATGAGCTATGCTTATTACTTGACCTACATATCCTGTTCCGGTTACCGGTGTCGTTACCCCAGGTACTGCATTTGTCGTT
>DPSW01000199.1:0-2847 GCA_003527145.1 Clostridiaceae bacterium
AAAAGGAGGGCCAGCTGAGAGGCTGTATAGGCACCATCTTTCCTGTGACAGAAAATATCGCTGAGGAAATCATAAGGAATGCTGTGGAGGCAGGAACCCAAGATCCGAGGTTCAGCCCTGTAGCGGAAGCCGAATTGGAGGAGATAGATTTTTCTGTGGATGTGCTCACTGAGGCCCGGAAGTCTTCAAAGGAAGAGCTGGATCCAGGAAAGTATGGCGTAATAGTCAGGTGGAGGGGAAAAACAGGGTTGCTGCTTCCTGATTTGGAAGGAGTGGATACTGTGGAGGAGCAGCTTGATATAGCCTTGCGCAAGGCAGGCATACCGAATGGAGCAGATTATTCTATCGAAAAATTCGAGGTTATAAGGCATAAGGAGTGATTTTTTCACTTCCTTATTTTTTTACCCCGATGACAGAGAATAAATAAAACCGGCGACAATTTTTTGAATTGATTTTAAATTACGATAATATAAACATTGTAGAAATTTAACTAATTTAGTAGAATAAATATAAGTCGAGTACAGGGTTAGCGATATTATAGCACATCGGCAAGTACTGATTTCATATTGATATATGGCATAAGAATAGGGAAGGGGAAGTCTTTATGAATATTGAGAAATTTTTTAAAAGAGTTATTGAGGTGCTGCCTGATCCTATTTTTGCTATAGATAAAGAGGGAAAGATAATATTATGGAATAGTGCGATGGAAAGTCTTACAAGGGTAAAGNNTTCAGAAATATTTTACGGATACAAAAGACCGACACTCATAGATCTGGTGCTAAAGCCGGATGAAGAAGCGGAGAAAAGGTATTATACAGGTTTCCTGCGGAATGGAGAAGGTGCCGTAGAGGGTGAAACATTCAGTTCAAAATTGGATTATTATGACTGGGGGAAAGCTGTTCCAATTTTTAATGATGAGGGAGAAGTCGAAGCGGTAGTATCCATATCAAGAGATATAAGTGAGAATATAAAGTTTCAAAAACAGCAGGATATATTGCTTAAAAGATATGAGACTCTTTTTGTCAATAGCCCTGATGGGATTGCGTGTTTTGATAAGGACCATACCATATTTGATGTTAATGAAAGCTTTTTAAGGATTTTCGGATATACGAGAGAAGAGTGTATAGGAAGGAACCTTGATGACCTGGTGGTGCCGAGAAAGTTAAAAGAAAAAGCGGTGCAAATGACCGAAGAGCTGTTTGTGAAAGGCATAGTAGATTTTGAAGACNNATATACAAAGACGGGGGTTCCTATCGTAGTAAATATCAGGGCTATTCTTATGAAGGTGGAAGATGAACTGCTGGGAGGCTATGGTATATATACGAATGTCACTGAAAGGGCGAGATATAAGGAAGATCTGGAGTCGACCAATGTGGAGTTGGAGGCCACCATAGAGCAGCTGGTATCCAACGAGGAAGAGCTGAGAGCTCAGTATGATGAGATACAGGAGTATTCGGAAAAGAATGAAGAGTTAAGGCAAAAATATGAAATAGCCATTGAAGCAACCGGCAGCTTCATATGGGAGATAAACACCAGGAAAAAAACAATAGAATTCTCAAAGAATTTTGTGGACTTAGTTGGTTATAAAGCTATTCAAAAGGAGAGCATCTATGAGATAATCAATGAAGTCGTTCATGAAGAGGATAAAAGCTTGCTGATCCATGAGATCGATAGATGTATTGATGGGACAGGAGAGGAGATCGATACACAGATTAGAATTATTGACAAAGATGATGAGATCCATTGGTATATGATAAGAGGCAAGGGGATCAAAGGCAAGAGAGATAGGATCAATGCCCTTCATGGAGTGATGATTGATATTACTGAGATGAAGCATAAGGAAGAGTATATCAAATTCTTGGCAGTTTATGATCCTTTAACGGGACTTTATAATAGAAGGAAGCTTACAGAAATATTGGTGAAGGAGCTGGGGAACGATAAAAAGGGAGCTCTGCTTTTGTTGGATATAGATGACTTCAAAAATATAAATGATGTTTTGGGGCATGTCTATGGAGATGAATTGCTGAAACGCTTTGCAGCATTGCTCAAGGATTGGGCCGCTGAAAACACAATTCCCTTTAGATTTGGGGGAGATGAATTCCTCATTCTTATTAAAGAAGAGGAGCCTCATAAGATAGCAGAGCATGCTCAAAATTTGAAAAATATTATTAGGAATAGAATCATTGTAGATAATATGGAAAACGGCATAACTGTGACTGCGGGCATAGTTCAATACCCCGGTGACGGAACCGGTATTGATGAGCTTCTGAGCAAAGCGGACATCGCAATGTATAGCGCTAAGAAATCCGGCAAGAACAGATACTTATTCTTTGATGAAAAGATGAAGGAGAAATTCAATGATAAGATCAATATAGAGAACACATTGCGAAAAGCTCTTAGGAATGAAAACTTTTTATTGCTTTACCAGCCTATAATAGAAACAAGGACAGGATATATTTCCTCTTTTGAAGCTCTTTTGAGAATAAGAGACAATAATATTCCTCCTGAGGAATTTATACCTATAGCGGAAGAAACAGGACTTATATTGCCCATAGGGAAATGGGTGATAGAAGAAGCGGTAAGACAGATAAGCATATGGGCTGGAAAAGGTTATAAGCCGGTGCCTGTATCTGTAAACTTATCTCCAAGACAGTTTTATGATGTCAGTCTGGTTGAATATATCAGCAAAATATTAGAGGATTATGGCGTAGACCCTTCGCTGCTGGAGATAGAAATAACGGAAAATATTTTTGCAGAGAAAAAACATGAAATAATAAATATTCTAAACAGGTTAAAAGCTTTGGGAGTAATAATTTCCCTGGATGATTTCGGGACAGGCTATTCTTC
>DPSW01000199.1:2865-7173 GCA_003527145.1 Clostridiaceae bacterium
AAAATTTATAGAATTGGAAAGCATAAAGATAATGGGCAGGTTGATAGCGCTCGTACATGGCCTGAATATGAAGGTAGTGACTGAAGGCGTAGAGGAGATAGAGGAATTCAAAAGGATGAAAAGAGCCGGGAGCGATTACCTTCAGGGATACTTATTCAGCAAGCCTATAAAACAGGAAGAAGTGGAAAAGATTTTCAATAAGAATTATATGGATTTGCTGTCCTAGCTTCTCCTGTGAAATTTTAGATCATACGAGGAGTGGTTTTATGATAAAGGATGCGGAATTTTGGGAAAAGCATGATGATAAAATAAGATGCTTATTATGTCCTCACAGCTGCGTGATAGCACAGGGTAAATCCGGATTGTGCTCTGTTAGAACCAACATGAATGATGCTCTCAGTACTATGAACTATGGAGAGATAACAGCAATAGCCATGGACCCTATAGAAAAGAAGCCTTTGTATCGATTTGAGCCGGGAAGGAAAATATTATCTGTGGGCAGCTTCGGCTGCAACTTTTCTTGTGATTTTTGCCAAAATTATTCGATAGCTCATTACAGAGCCGAGAGCAGGTATATATCACCGGATGAGCTGGCAGAGCTTAGCAAATCTGCGGAGGACAATATAGGCCTTGCCTTTACCTACAATGAACCATCAATATGGTATGAATATGTGTATGATACCTCAAAGTTGCTGAAGGAAAGATATCCTGAGTTTAAGGCGGTTCTGGTTACCAATGGATATATCCAAAGGGAGCCTCTATTAAAGCTTCTCCCCTATGTGGATGCCATGAATATTGATTTAAAGGCCTTCCATAAGGATTATTACAGGAATGTATGCGGCGGAGATATAGAGCATGTGAAAAGAACCATAGAAGAGTCCTATGATAAATGTCATGTAGAAATAACTACGCTTTTGGTCGGCGGCCTCAATGATTCGCCAGAAGAAGTAGCAAGTATAGCTTCTTATTTAGCCAGTTTGGATAGGGATATTCCCCTTCATCTGTCCCGGTATTTCCCAACCTACAAGATGACCCTGCCCCCCACGGATATAGATGTGATGCTAAAAAGCAGGCATATTGCCCGGCAATATCTGAATCATGTATATTTGGGAAATATGTAAATAATGCTAAAGAAAATCCTTTATTATTACGATATATATTAATAAAGGATTTAATTTTTTTCCATGGAGGGAGATAATTGTGAGAATTGAGTCTGTAACGAATATTTCGCCTATGCAGAAAACTGCTAGTATCAGCAGCGAAGTGAGAAAAAATGCGAGCAATGTACAGCCAATAAGCAGCAATAGTCAGAAGGATAACTACAGCTATCAGGAGTTGTCTCAAAAAACAAAATATGAGCTTTCTATTGATGAATCCGTATGGATAAACATGATAGAGAGGGCTAACAAAGCCATTACCGGTGCCACCTGCAGCTTTGAGTATTCAATACATGAAAGCACAAAACAGATTATGGTGAAGGTTATCAATAGAGATACGAAAGAGATTATAAGGGAAATCCCACCGGAAAAGATACTTGATATGGTAGCCAAGATGTGGGAAATGGCAGGTATCTTGGTGGATGAAAGGAGGTAGATATTATGGTTAATAATATCTCAGGTATGTTAAATTCGAAGCTAAGATTTACCGGTATGGCTTCAGGACTTGATACCGACAGCATCATTCAGCAGATGATGCGCGTAGAGAGGATGAAGGTTGACAAGGTCAAACAGGACAAACAGCTGTTGGAGTGGAAAAGAGACGACTACAGATCCTTCAGCAGTATACTGAAAGGTTTTAAGGATGAGTTTTTTGATGCTATCAGGCCTGCCAGCAATATGAGGTCAGCAAACACCTATTATGCATATAAGAGCAAGTATTCGGTAGAGGGTGTTGTAACCGCATCGGCGAACTCCCAGGTTTCTATGATGGAGCACACGATTAAGGTCAATAAGATGGCTGATACGGCCAAAATTTCCGGAGCACAGAATATAGTGCCTGGTGATGATGAAAGTTTAAGCCTTAGCGATACAATAGAAACGGTAAGGGATAAATTAGGCGGAGATGCTAGTGGTATAACTTTTACAGCAGAAGGAAAGCTTAAGTTTGAAATAAATGATAAAACGATAGAAATTGATAAAGGTAAAAAACTTTCTGATCTTATGTCCGTCATAAACAATGGCGAAGCTGGTGTAAAGATTTCCTATAGCTCATTTTTAGATAAGTTTGAGATGGTCAGCAAGTCTACTGGGGCAAGTGCAAGGATTGAGATCAAGGATGACAGCGGCTTTTTCGATGCTATCGGCTTTAATAAAGACGGAGATGCTACGTATGTGGCCAAAGCTTATGGCGAAGATGCTGCGTTTGAGCTTGATGGCAAAGCTTCTACCAACGCTTCCAACATATTCACCATTGACGGAGTAACCTACACTCTGAATGGTCTAGGGGAAACCAAGGTAACCATTGCCCAGGATACGGATGCCATATTTGACAGGATAAAGACTTTTATAGACAAATACAATGAGATCGTAGACAAAATAACTGCCAAGACAAACGAATCAAGGCCCAAAAGCGGAGGGAGATACGGCTCATATTACCTGCCTCTCACAGATGACCAAAGGGATGCAATGAGTGAAGATGAAATTAAAAAGTGGGAAGAAAACGCCAAAAAAGGTCTTGTCAGAAATGACGGTCTGTTGAGCAACGTATTATATAACTTGAGAAGAGCTATGGGAGACAATACGGGAGCAGGAACCCTTGCTTCCATAGGCATTTCTACAGGAGATTGGAGAGAAGGAGCCAGGCTCAATATTAATGATGAAAAGCTGAAAAAAGCTATTGCCGATAATCCGGACAAGGTAATGGAGATATTTGCGAAGCAGCCTGAGAAAAGATATGATCCAAATGCAACTGCAGCTGAAAGAAAAGAAAGATATGACGGAAGCGGCATAATAGAAAGGCTTTTTGATGTAATCGAGGATAATATAAGGACTACAAGGAATGCAGACGGCAAGAAGGGCTTGCTCTTAGAGAAAGCAGGAATAATCGGTGATTTGACAGAATTCGAAAGTACTATGGTCAAGCAGATTGGCGACAAGGAAAAGCTGATATATGATCTTACAGAGAAGCTTTACGATAAAGAGAATGCTCTTTATATGAAGTTTGCAGCATTAGAAACCGCCTTAAGCAGGATGAATTCTCAGTCTGCATGGTTGGCACAGAGCTTTGGAGGCAAGTAAGGATAAAGAATCGAAATGGGGGAGACAGATTTATGGTAACAGCAAATCCATATCAGCAATATCAGCAAAACGTGATCAATACATCCACGCCTCAAGAATTGACTCTGATGCTATATAACGGATTGGTGAAATTTCTGAAGCTTGGGATAGAAGCTATTGAGGAGAATAACCCTCAAAGCGCGCATAATAACATTATTAAAGCTCAAAATATAATAGAAGAATTTATGAGCACTTTGAATATGGATTATGATATTTCTAAAAATTTATACTCTATTTATGAATATATGAACTGGCAGCTGGTAAATGCAAATATTAAAAAGGATAAGGCTGCCATAGAAGAGGTAGTGGTTTTTGCAGAAGATTTGAGAAATACTTGGTCTCAGGCTATGAAATTGGCCAAAAACCGCCAGACNNAGACAGTGAATAAATAAGGGCATGGTGATCATGCCCTGTTTTTTTGAGGTGATAATATGGATATGGATGTAATGGATATGATATCAAAGCTTCAGAGCTTGCTGGAGCAAAAGAAAGCTTCTATGGAATCAATACATAAGCTGACTTTAGCTCAAAAAGCTGATATTGATAAAAACCAGGGAGAAAACTTGAGCAGATTTATAGATGAAAAGCAAAAAGAAATCGATATGATCGAAGGTATTGATCAAGCTTTTGCCGAAATCTATCAGCTTATGAAATCAAAGTTAAAGGTGGATACTTTGGATAGCATAGACGCCGAAAGCTATCCCCAGCTGAAAATTGTTAAAAAAATTACAGGTGAAATTCTGGATTTGGCTGGTGATATAATGAAGCTGGAGGAGGAAAACAAAGGCAGAGTTTCGGACTTGATCGATGGTATAAAAAGACAATTAAAGACAGTAAAGCTTGGGAAAAAATCATTAAAAGCATATGAAACACCTAATGTTAATGTAGGCGGAGTATATATTGATAGAAAAAAGTAGAATTCGTACAATTTGTACAAATATTTAATAAATACATACAAAAATCTTGTATATTCTAATAATAAAGTATATAATATAAAAGTAGTAAATTACCAGGTCTGTGGTTGAAAATCGAT
>DPSW01000199.1:7192-12461 GCA_003527145.1 Clostridiaceae bacterium
AGTCCGTCCAGGTTTTAACCTGAGAGGAGCTGTAGTGAGGGGCATAACTGCTTGAGCGAAACTTCCCGGCGGCGAGTGTGGGGGCAAAGACCAGGTCAGCTGGTAAATTTATATTATCGGGTATATGTGATTAGGTCAAGAACGTTTTTCTGGAAACTTAAATCCCAAAAAAAGTTCTGGAGACCGGCACTAGCCTAAAGTATTTAAGGAAAGAGGGATTTTCATGTTTCAGGACAAAACGTTAGTATGCAAGGATTGCGGTCAGGATTTCGTGTTCACCGTTGGAGAACAGGAATTCTACGCAGAAAAAGGTTTCCAGAACGAACCTGCAAGATGCAAAGATTGCAGGACTGCTAGAAAAGCAAGCAGCAATGGCGGTGCAAAAAGAGAAAGAGTAATGTATGATGCAGTATGCGCAGAATGCGGCAAAGAGACTCAGGTTCCTTTCAAACCAACAAATGATAGACCTGTATATTGCAAGGAATGCTTTGACGCTAGAAGATAAAAAGGTAAATAAAATAGCCACATAATGTGGCTTTTTTATTTATCTTTTTTAATGTATTTATATAAGCGAATAGCAAATTTTTATACATGCATGGTTTCTAGAGATTTCGACATTTTTTTCTTTCACAGGTAATCAACAATCTTTCAACAGTATTAACCTTGGAAACTCAAGTTATCAACAAAGTTATGCACATTATCCACAGGATGGGGTCAATTATATGTGGATAAGATTGTGATTTAGATAAATTCTCCTATTTTTTTACGAAAGCCTGAGCAAGGTTTGAGAATACACAGTTCTTTGTTCTATTATGTAACCTAATAAGTATTCATCACAAATTGACAATTTTTTATAGTTAACAGTAAGAATTGAATTACATAAATATTCCATAATATTATAGATATTTAGAAAATAATGAATGTGATAAATATAACTAAATAATGGATAAATAAATGAAGGATTATTTAACCTGATGTAGAATAAATTATATATAAACGGTAGCATAATAGTTGCGAAAGGAGATGTTTTTATGCGCATAAGAGTCAGTGGAAAGAATATTGAAGTAACAAATGCCTTGAAGGAGAGAGTAGAGAAGAAGCTATCTAAGTTTGAGAAGTATTTCAATCCTGATACTGAAGCAAACGCAACTTTGACAGTAGAAAAGAACAGACATATTATTGAGGTCACAATTCCCTTTAATGGTATTATTTTGAGGGGTGAAGAGGCTACCGAGGATATGTACTCATCCATTGACAACGTTGTGGAAAAGCTGGAAAGTCAGATTGCCAAATATAGAACAAAGCTTGAAAGAAAGATAAAAGANNTTCTCCTTTAATCAAGAGGATGACGACGATGAAGAGCCTAAAATAGTTAAGACTAAGAGATTTGCCATGAAACCGATGCCTGTAGAAGAAGCGGTTCTGCAAATGGAGCTTTTGGGGCACAGCTTCTTTATGTTTCATAATGCAGAGAGCGATGAAGTCAATGTGGTCTACAAGAGAAAAGACGGAGATTACGGTTTAATAGAACCGGAGTTTTAGCAAAAAGGCTTCTATATTTAGAAGCCTTTTTTTTTACTCATTCGGCCTGCAAAGCCATTTGTCAGCCTTCTGTCTTATGGCAAATATAATAAACACCGGACGTTTATAGTCCGGCGTATTCATTTTTTTGCCAATAAAGAGGAGTTGACAAGTTTTGGTCGAATATAATAATAGATCGAGCATATCTATGGGGGGCGAATTTTGTGGATGATAATAAAATTGCGTTGGAGGAAGAGATAAAGTCTCTGGTTTGCAGGATTCCGGATGTCTTATCCTGTAAGGTCATACTGGGTGATAAGAATGAGGTTGAAGATATTCACGTTTTATGTTCTACCGGCAGGAATATCAAGCAATTGGTACGGGACATACAATCAGCTGTCAGCGCAAGATTCAACATGGAGATCGATTATAAGGTGATCAGTGTTGCTCAAATAGAAGAAAATGAGTATAAGGATAACCGTTTGAAAATAGACAGCATATCCATGATGAATATGGATAACAGCCTCAAGGCTACTGTCGTTCTTGAGAATGAAGAAAAGACCTTTGAGGGTGTCAGCATTAAAGTAAAATCCACAACCAATAAATATAAGGCTGTAGCTGAGGCTACCATACTGGCCTTAGAGGCTTTTATCAATACCAACAGCATATTTTATCTCGAAGGCATCGAGAAGACAAAAATTGCCGGCAGGGATGCTTTTCTCTGTCTGGTTGGATATACATATAAANNACCTTATAGGCAGCAGTCTTATAAAGACTGATGAAAACGAAGCTGTAGTAAAATCCGCACTCAACGCTTTAAATAGAATGATAAGCAAAATAGTTTAAATTTTGACCGGCATTTTTTCTAGCGGAGTGAGTTTGCCTGTTCGATTAGCGGAAGGACAGAGCCTTAGAAAGAAGGAGGGCAAACCGTGAAAAAGATAGTTTCCATATTAATAACTATACTTTCTCTTATATTAGCTGGAGGAGCACATCAGAGCTGGTTATAATCAGCAAAAAATGCCGGTCAATCAATTAAGGAGTGTTATTATGCCTAAAAAGCTGAAGCTATACGTTGGATTTATAATTATGTTAGGAATGTTCTTTATATATGATACATTCCCTAGTGAATTACATATAGATATTTTTAGATTAATATTTTTCCTTTTCCTTTCTGTAGCAGCGGAATCTCTGGCTATACCGACTCCTAATCAGAGAGGTATTTCGGTTGGATTTGCGGTAGGTTTTACGGCTATTCTTGTTTTTGGAGTACCAACAGCTAGTTGGATAGCAAGTATAGGAATTATGTTAAGAATTGTTAAGAAAGATGGAGAATATATTCACATAGTCAATACCCCTATATACAAGACTCTATTCAACGGTGCCAATATAGTTCTTTCATCAGGCTTGGCAGGATTGTGCTATGAAGCATTGGGTGGTATTCCGGGCCAATTGGAATTCATAAATATATTGCCCATGCTTGCAAGCATAGTAGTATATATAATAGTGAATGCCCTTATTATGTCCATATTGATGACCATATTGTCTGGTGACAGTTTATATAAACTGCTGTATACAAATGTCATGTGGGTAGTTAAAGATTATTTGGCTTTGGCACCTTTAGGCATAATAATGGCCATAGCCTATATCAATTATAAAATACTGGGAGTCCTATTGTTTTTCGGGCCTTTGCTTCTGGCCAGATATTCTTTTAAGATGTATGTAGATATGAGAAATATGTATTTGGACACTGTAAAAGCATTATGCCAGGCTGTAGAAGCCAAGGACCCTTATACTCAAGGCCATTCCCAGAGGGTCAGCGAGCTGGCTTATAAGCTGGGACAGAGGATGAAACTTTCTCATAGAACCACAGAAAATCTTAAGCTGGCAGGAATGCTTCATGATATAGGCAAGATTGGTGTGGACGAGCATATTTTAAACAAGCCCGGCAGGCTCACCGATGACGAATACGGAAAGATAAAGCTTCATCCCGCCATAGGCTCCAAGATCATCCAGGAGATTGATTTTTTAAAAGCAACTGCAGATATTATCCTAAGCCACCATGAGCATTTCGATGGCTCGGGATATCCCAACGGTAAAAGGAAAAGCGAGATTTCCATAGAGTCATGTATTTTGTGTGTAGTAGATGTCTATGATGCCTTGACCTCCGACAGGCCCTATAGAAAGGCCATGACCGATGAGGAAGCTATAGAGATAATAAAGAGGGAGTCAGGGATTTTGTTCAATCCTATAGTAGCCCAGGAATTCATAGATATGATGGGATACAAAGGGGAGGTAGAGAAAGTTGCTGGTTGAAANNGGAGGCCTGCTGGTAGGAAAGGCCAGGGGAGGGAAATTCTCAAATATATCCTCGGGAGAGATTAGAGGATGGTATTTTATAGGAGCTTCCTTCTTGGTGGAGTTTTCAGCAGTATATTTTGCTTCCAAAGGCGTGAAATTAGTGGTGGATGGAATACCATTCATCCATCTGTTGTCATATATATTATTATTCTTTGGATTATTTATGAATCTTGATAAATATCCGTTCTGGATCATCACTGCAGGAGTTTTGCTTAACTTTATAGTCATAATGGCAAACGGCGGACAAATGCCTATATCAAAGGAAGCCCTGATTTCTGTAGGATTGCTTGATAATGCCGCTGCCATAGAACAAGGCCGGATAATAACCCATACATTGATAAATGATGCTACAAAGCTTAGGTTTTTATCGGATATTTTGGCACTGCCCAAGTATTATCCGCGGCCCAAGGTATATAGCCTGGGAGATATATTCATGGCAGCAGGAGTATTTATATACGTACAGCATCTTATGCTGGGCAAAGGAGTTAATGGGCAAATAGGCAAATAGCGAAATAGAGGAACGGAGAACACGAATTTTCACGGAAGATAGTTTTTATATCTAACCGCGGATTTTCGTGCTTTTTTAATATTAACCGGTGTTTCTCTTTTGTCTGTTATATTAAATCGCAAACTATAATGATTTAGTGTGTAAAAATATTGGAATGCTTAAATTATGCAATAGTGTGGAATCATTAATATTATACTAAGTTGAATTTGATGAAGAATTATAGAGAATTTCCCAGTCTAAAAGGTATAGTTTAAGTATGGTTTGGCACACTGATGCTGTTCTTATAGATAAGGTAAAAAGGAAACAGTGTAATTCCGTAAAAAAATCTGTGTTAATCCATGTTCCCCGTTTTCCTAGACCTCAGAGGAATACCCTCCATTTTTATTGTTATAATAATTTTATTATGTTAAAATTAAATGAATGTTTATGGATATGGAGAATTAATAGGAGTGATGATATATGTCAATTTTGACAAAAATATTCGGCAGCCAGAATGATAGAGAAATAAAAAAGCTGGATAAGCTGGCAGATGAGATCGAAGCTCTTGAACCCAAAATGCAAGCTCTCAGCGATGAAGAGCTTAGAAGTAAGACTGATGAGTTCAAATCCAGGCTTGCCGGCGGTGAAACCTTGGATGATCTTTTGCCCGAAGCCTTTGCCGTAGTGAGGGAAGCCTCACGAAGAGTTTTGGGCATGAGGCATTTCAGAGTCCAGCTCATAGGCGGCCTGGTACTTCATCAGGGCAGGATTGCTGAGATGAAAACCGGTGAAGGTAAGACTTTAGTGGCTACTTTGCCGGTTTATCTCAATGCACTGGAAGGCAAGGGAGTCCATGTAGTGACGGTAAACGATTATCTGGCAACCCGTGACAGCCAATGG
>DPSW01000306.1:0-179 GCA_003527145.1 Clostridiaceae bacterium
TGCTGAAAAGAAGAATCAACCCTTAGAGATTGCGATAGCAATCGGGTTGGATCCGATTGCTATGCTGTCCTCCCAGGCGTTAACACCATTGGGACAAGATGAATTTTGCATAGCAAGTGCCCTTTATGGAGAACCTATGGAACTTGTTAAGTGTGAAACAGTTGATATTGAGGTTCCTG
>DPSW01000306.1:188-6042 GCA_003527145.1 Clostridiaceae bacterium
AATATTACGGTCCCCGCGGCAAGCGTGAATATATAGAGCTTACATGCATGACAACAAGAAAAGACCCAATTTTCCAGACTATAGTTCCTGCCACTGATGAACATCTTTTATTAGGTGGAATTCCCAGAGAAGGGGGTATTTTGCAGCTGGTTAAGAATGCAGTACCTACTACTACCGCTGTGCATCTTACTCCAGGGGGCACAGGGAGATATCATTTGGTCATACAAATGGAAAAGAAGAATGAAGGGGAAGCAAAGAATGCAATGTTTGCGGCGTTCGGCAGCAGCCAGGAAATAAAACATGTAGTCGTAGTGGATAGGGATGTTGNNACTGGGCAATAGCAACACGATGTCAAGCTGCGAGAGATGTTATGATCATAAGCGGTGCGTGCGGAAACAAGCTTGATCCTTCAACAAAGGATGGATTAAGCGATAAGATGGGCATTGATGCTACAGTTCCATTGGGCGAACCCGAAGGGAAGTTTGAAAAGATCAGAATACCCAATGAGGAAAATATTGATCTTGAGGATTATATAGAAGGATAGGAGGCATGAAGATGAGAGAAGAGATTGCTAAAAGGATAAGCGCTTTGCAAAAAGAATTGAAGCATCTGCAAATGGATGCAGCTATAATCATGGATAGAGAAAACCTGATCTACTTTGCAGGCATTGAAGACTTAGAAGGTGGCTCTTTGGTTATTCCTTCAGAAGGAGAACCCCAGCTTTTTTGTTTATGGCTGGAGGCAAGCTATGTAAGAGAAGCAAGCGGAATAAAGAATGTTATTCCCTATATGTTTCCAAAGGAAAATGTTAGTTTAAAAACAGCCCAGTGGCTTAAGAGCTTGAACATCGATAATCCCAAGGTAGGTTTTACCCGCTACTTCATAAGCTTGAAGGATTTTCAATGCTTGAAACAAGAAGTACCGGAAATCATTATAGGAGATATTGCAGAAACTTGCTATAAAATCCGTTCTATTAAAAGCGAAAAGGAAATTGAATATATAAAAAAATCGTCGGAATTTTTATCCCATGGAATGAAAGCCGCAATCGATGCAGTAAAGCCTGATGTAAAAGAGACAGATATCCTTGCGGAAGCAGAGTATGCCATGAGAAAAGCGGGTTCAGAGGGTTCCAGCTTCAGAATGCAGGTGCTCCGCCATGACAGGCAGCTCCTAGTTCACCCCTATGCGGGAGATTATATTATTGAAAATAATCAACCTGTAGTTATTCACTTAGGAGCCTCTTATAAGGGATATACGGCGAAGATGTGCCGTACGGTGTTTATGGGAGATGTTAAAGAGGAAACCATAAAGATATATGAGGCGCTGATCAAAGCACAAGAAATTGCGATTAATGCTCTGGCTCCCGGGGTGAAAAGTTCACAGGTCTATGATGCTGTATATCGATATATAGACGAACAGGGATATGGCAAAATGTTTATCGAGCATATCGGCTATGGTGTGGGAATCCGACAATCAGAGTTTTATCCTATTTTAGGAAAGAACTTGGATCAAACAATAGAAGAAAATATGGTAGTAGATATGCTGCTTCCCACTATATATAAACCTGGAATAGGAGGACCAAGGATTACGGATACTATTCTGGTAAAAAAAGACGGATGTCAGTATCTGACTGATTTTGATAGAAGGCCCATATGTAAATAATGGTCGGAACTCAGGATTTAAAGCTCAGGATTTGCAGATCCTTCATTCCTCTTGCATTCATTCAGGATGACTAAGAGGTCTGGTCTGTAACTAAATGATTAAATATGAGGTATAAGATGAAAATAGTAATTGGAATAACCGGAGCAACAGGAACTATTTATGCTGTAAAGCTATTAGAAGCACTAAAGTATATGGAGCATATAGATACTCATCTTATTATGAGCACATGGGCTATAAAAAATTTAGAAATTGAAACCGACTATTCTTTAGATTATGTAAAAAGCTTGGCAACAATTGTGCATGACAATCAAAATCTGGGAGCAAGCATTTCCAGCGGATCATTCTTAACAGATGGAATGATTATCCTGCCATGCAGCATGAAAACACTTAGCTCCATTGCGAATGGTTATGATGATAATTTGATTTCAAGAGCAGCCAATGTCATGATAAAAGAAAATAGAAAATTAATATTATGTCCGCGTGAAACCCCATTAAGTGTGATACATCTTGAAAATATGCTGAAGCTATCAAGGCTCGGGGTTAAAATGATACCGCCAATGCCTGCATTTTATAGCAAACCGGAATCTATAGAAGATATTATAAATCATACAGTTATGAAAATTCTTGACCAATTTGGTGTTGACTATGATAAAGGGAAAAGATGGCGGGGCATCTTGAAAGAGGACTTCTAAAAGTTGTGGATAAATCGATCATAATTTAAAACAGAGGTGAATGTATGAAAGTACTTTCATTAGAAAAAGAAAGAATTAAGATCACTATGCAGCTAATTGGGGTGGGAGAAGACATGTGTGTAATCATCACGGGAGGCGATAAGCCCCATATAGGCTGCGTGACCTTAAGCACTCCAAGGCAAAGCTTAGCGGATAAAAACATTATCAGTGCCACAACCTCTGTACTCAATTTAATTGGACATAAGGATGATGAGGTAGCAAGGTATGTTTCACACAAATTATCTTCCGCATTAAATAAAAATGTGGCCGCTTCCTGCGGCATCCATATAGATAATGCTGAGAAACGAGAAATAGAACTGATAATGAAAATTACGGAAGAATTGACAGAAATGATAATCAATGAGTCATTATAGAAGGCGTTGGGCGGCTCTTTTTGAAATTTTTTCAAGGGGCGGACAGGCAGAACTTTGCAGCGTTTCTATTTTAAGCTGTCCGCCCCTTGCATTGTGTAGATTGCATGCTTATTATGAATATGAAAATGGGGAATTAAATCTGTTCAGGTGTTTGCTGCTTCGCCTTATAATGATGAGAATGAATTTAAGTGATTTTACCTCAACGGATAATCTACTGCTCTCATATAATCTATAAAACTCTCTGAAAATGCGTTTATATCATCACTGGACAAGGTCTTTTCATTTGAGCCGATGACAAATCTGAAGGTCACGCTCTTCTTTCCCTCCGGGAGACCTTTTCCAGTGTAAATGGTTACTAATTCAAAGCCATTGAGCAGGTCCGACTTGTATGCGCTTATATCTTCTTTCAGCTTATCAAAAGTGATTCCGTTATCGACAAGGAAGCTATAATCCAATACAACTTCAGGGAATTTCGAGGGCTCCCTGTACTTAATTACCTCTGAATTTATGGCTTGAAGCGCATCTCTATTGATCTCAAGAACGGCGATATTAAGCTTCTTGCTTATATTTTTTTNNCATCAGATTTCCATTATGGCTAATATCAACGGACTTCAAAGGATGCACCCAATTATATTTGCTTGTGCAGGGCGCAAAATCAAGCCGGGTATTCTTTATAGCTTTTAAAATAAAGGTGATCATGCCCTTCAAATCATAGAAAAGCTCATCTTCGCTTTTGATTTTGCTGGCAGCAAGAACACATATATTTTTATGCTGTTCACATTTATCTTTTGGAGAAGTTGCCTTAAATACGCTGCCGATTTCAAACAGCGAGAAATTATCATAAGCTCTCTCGTTCTTTTCTGCAAAAGCCAGCATTCCAGGAACCATGCTGTCTCTCAGGGTGTTTGAGTCCTGGGACTGGGGATTTAAGATATTGACCTGACCGTTGGTCTCTATGCCTGCTCTGCTGTTGAAGGCATTGTCATACCAGATGTAGCTATTTACCTCACTGGCACCGAACCTTTCTGACAGCAGCTCTTTTATTTTGTGGTCTGTCAGCCTTCCCTCATTGTATTGAAGGGGTTTTAATGCAGTATCCAGGGTTTGTGGCTGAATATTGTCATAGCCGTATACTCTGGTGATTTCCTCTATGATATCCACCTTCATAGTGATATCCTTAGTAGCTCTGAAGGTTGGAACTTTGATATTCAAGGTATCATTGTCAACATCAACCTTGAAATCCAATGATCTTAAAATATCAACCATCTTTTCCATGTCCAAGGTGTTTCCTATATATCTGTCAATGTATGCTTTTGTGATTTCAATATCAATAGGTTCAAGCTTGTTGCAGTAGATGTCGGTTAAAGCAGATGCAAACTGAACATCTGGCTGTATATCCTTCAACAGCTTGACAAATCTCTGTATTGCAGCAACAGTCATATTGGGGTCAAGCATTTTTTCGAAGCGGGAGCTTGCCTCGGTGCGAAGGCCTATTCTTGTTGAGCTCTTTCTGGTGGAAGAGCCTTCAAAGGCAGCGGATTCCAAAAGGATAGAAGCAGTTTTATCATGTATTTCTGAGTTTTCTCCGCCCATTATTCCTGCTATCGCCACAGGCTTTTCCTTGTTGCAAATAAGCAAAACATCTTCGGGCAGCATTCTTTCCGAGCCGTCAAGGGTTTTAAAAGCTGTAGCTTCCTTTGTGGTCCTCACAACTATACCGCTTTCAACCTGGCTGCTGTCAAAAGTGTGCATCGGCTGACCCATTTCGAGCATCAGATAATTCGTCAAATCGACAAGGGGTGAAATGGACCTCATGCCGCAGTAGAACAATCTTACTTTCATATTCATTGGGGTTTCAAGCTTCTTGATCCCATCAATTTTCAAACCTGAATACCTCAGGCATTTCTTCGTATCCTCGACAGTTATATCAAGCTTTGGTTTATCCTTTGCAGCTTCCAGACTATCCAGCTGCATGGGCTTCAATTTCTTGCTGCATATCGCTGCAATTTCACGGGCGATACCGTAGTGCCCCCACAGATCGGGCCTGTTTGTAAGCGATTTATTATCAATCTCCACAATGACATCATCAATATCTATTATTGACTTGATGTCGGTTCCGGGCGCATGATTGCCATCCAGTATAAGGAGACCGCTGTGGTCATCGCTGATGCCCAATTCCTGAGCTGAGCACAGCATTCCAAAGCTTTCCACTCCGGCTAATTTAACTTTCTCCAGATTTGGAAGCTTCTTTACCGAGCCGCCTATCTTTGCCAGAGGGACTAAAATACCTTCAGCAATATTTGGAGCTCCGCAAACTATCTGTAGTATTTCATCACCTGAATCAACCTTAGCTATTTTAAGCTTCTTTGATTCGGGATGAGGAACAACGCTCAAAACCTTGCCGACGACAACATTCTGTATATCCTGACCCATGAATTCAATCTCTTCAACTTCAGCTGCAGACATTGTAAATCTGTACCACAGCTTCTTTATATCGATGCCTTCCAAATCAACATAATCTTTTAACCAATTCAATGAGATCTTCAATTTGCTTCCCTCCTATCTTACCGAAAATTGTTCCATTGTCCTCAAATCACCCGAATTGAGAACGCGTATATCATTTATTCCATATTTCATCATTGCAAGCCTGGTAAGTCCCAGGCCAAATGCAAAGCCTGTGTATTCCTCGGGGTCGATGCCGCCGGCACGCAGAACATTTGGATGGACCATTCCGCAGGGCAGCAGCTCTACCCAGCCTGAGTGCTTACATGTGGGACAGCCTTTGCCGCCGCATATCATACAGTTCAGATCCAGCTCAAAGCCTGGCTCGACGAATGGGAAAAAGCCCGGCCTGAGCCTTATTTTCACATCTCTATTAAATACCTCCGACAGTAAAAGCTTCATAACATATAGGAGGTTGGCGATAGATATATTTCTATCTATCATCATGCCTTCCAGCTGAAAGAATGTGTTCTCGTGGGAGGCGTCGGTGCTCTCATTTCTGAAGCATCTGCCCGGTGCAATGATCTTTAGCGGAGCTCCGTATTTCTGCATTGCTCTGACCTGGCAGGGAGAAGTATGCGTCCT
>DPSW01000306.1:6120-9063 GCA_003527145.1 Clostridiaceae bacterium
TGAAGCCCATTCCTGTAAATATTTTTTCAATTTCTTTCTGGACAATAGTTACAGGATGCAGTGAACCCAACTTGAACTGAGTGCCCGGTAATGAGATATCGAAGCTTGAGCTGCTGTTCAAGGATCTTTCCACATCATTTGCGCTTAGCTCCTTAAATTTTATCTCCAAGGATTCACTTAGCTCATTTTTCAACGCATTTGCTTCTTGACCGAACAGTTTTCTTTCCTCTATAGCCATGTTTTTGAGGTCTTTAAGCATTTCTGTCAATTCACCTTTTTTCCCCAGAAGCTTTACTCTGAGTTCTTCAACCTCTGCATTGCTGACGGCTTCTTTGATTTTACAAAGAGCAGTTTCTCTTAAAATACGGATTTTCTCGATCATGTCTATTATCCCCTTCCATTAATCCAATTGGTGTAATTCAAAAATAAATAAAGCCTTCATCCCCAAAAAAAGGGACGAAGGCATTTTTCGTGGTACCACCCGGATTCTTCAGATAATACTGACGGTTTTCTTCTATCTCCGGTATAAATACCCTGTGATTTATGAAAACGGTTATATTCTCCAAACTCTCTGCAATATAACGGTTTTTACCGGCAGCTCCTACATTTGAAAGACTGCTTGATACTTACAAATAGTTTTTCACAGTCAATCCTGATAACAGTTCAGAGCAGCAGCTCAGGAGGGAACTTGGACAAGCAGTCTGTTAAAGGTACTTTCAGCCGGTGATACCTTCTCTCTGCAATAAACTCTTCTTGCTTACTTTTCTCCGTCATTGCTTTTAATGCATATAATGTTCAATAATCTTAGTATTTTGATAGTTATTATAGCAGTATGAGATAGATTATTCAAGGAAAATCTCATACTTCATTCCGGACCTCCGTTACCAGTTCTTTAAAACTTGAATAGCGTTTTGCATTTGGGTCACGTTTTATTCTATTGGCTTTGTTATTGTTTCAGCGTTGGAAATATTTAAAGAAATTTCAAAAGGTATCTTTTCCTACCGAACAGCCTGTCGAACGAGACCGGTGAATGCCGTTGTCATTTCATGCCCAATTCAGAAAAAAGCTGTTCTGCCTGTTCCCTGAGTCCTCTGTCCATGCGAATAGTTAAATTTTTCCTTTAAGAAGCTCAACTACTATTTGTGATTTCACTTTGCCAGGTAAAATGTAAGAACTTTGGTAAAGTTTTGTATTATAGGGTCCCTTATTTTTGGGCATGTTGTATAATGCTGTTAGAAGCATTTTTGTCATACGATGATTGCCTTTGTGACCGCGGCGCTTTTTAAGCTGAAGTTAGTGGTTACTAATATAGGATTACATACTTGAAGCCAAGGTCGTACATATAGTTTTGGGCCTTGAGCGAAATGAAAGGAATGATATAAATATGATGAAACGTGTAGAAAAGCTTAGAAAATTATTGAGAGACGAAAAGATTGATGCGTATTTATCTGTAAATCCAATCAATAGGAGATATATAAGCGGATTCACAGGCAGTACGGGCTATGCCGTCATAAGTGAAAAAAGCAGTGATTTTGCGACGGATTTCAGGTATTTTGAACAAGTAGCCAAAGAGTGTCCTGGATATGAGCTTATTGAAATCGGAAAGGACTATACGATTTATGATTATTTAAAGGAGAAATCTTACAAAACTTTAGCTGTTGAAGAAGATTTTATGACTGTTGAAGCCTTCAAAAGCTTTGAAAAGAATGTACCTGAGACAGAATTTATATATGGAGCAAAGATGCTAAATAAATTAAGAATGATCAAGTCGGAAGATGAGCTGGAGCTATTTAAGGAAGCATGCAAGATCACAGATGAAATCATGATGCATGTAATCAAAACAATAAAAGCAGGAATGACTGAAAAGGAAATCAATGCGCTTATATTATCCAAAATCATAGAGCTTGGAGGCGAAACCTATTTCTTTATGCCTATTGTAGCATCAGGCGAAAGGTCTTCCATGCCTCATGGGAAACCGACGGATAAAAGGCTTGAAAAGGGAGATTTCGTCATAATTGATATGGGGATCATATACAAAGGATATTTTTCTGATATGACGAGAACAGTAGTTATTGGAAAGGCTTCAGATAAGCAAAGGCAGATATACGATACGGTCCTTAGGGCTCAATTGGAAGCAGTCAAGCTTATCAGAGCAGGCATGACGGGTACTCAAGCTGATAGAATAGCAAGGGATGTGATTGAAAAAGCGGGATATGGACAATATTTCGGACATGCTTTGGGTCACGGCTTTAATGATGGGCTTGTATTGTCAAGGGATTCNNGGGCATGCCTTGGGCCATGGCTTTAATGATGGACTTATATTATCAAGTGATCTTAGGGGAGATACCGTACTTGAAGAAAATATGGTGTTTACGATAGAGCCTGGCATATATATTGAGAATTATGGCGGTGTAAGGATTGAAGATACGGTGATCCTAACGAAGGACGGCTGCATTCCACTTTATAACACGTCAAAGGAATTGATAGAAATATTGTAAAAGATAAGAGCATGATGACCTTATGATTTATGCAAAATACCAAAAAAAGAGTACGCTTTAAAACGGAGCCTCTGACAGCATTGAGTTGTTCAAGGGATTTTTTCAGTCTTGCCTGATTTTTTTCCGAATAAAAAGGATCGTCACTGGCTGCAATTTCAAATGGAATGCGTCTTTCACGGATGATCGCCTTTGCAAAAAGATTGATGGCAATATATATCCGGATGAATCGATCATTTCTAAAGATCTGGAATATTGGCCATTAAATCAAAAAATATCCGATACTATGGAAGTTTGGAGAGAAAAGCTATCAAAGGATGACTACTTAGCTCTTGAAGAATTGCTGGACATACGTTTTCAGATCGATCACATGCACTCTGCATCCTCATTTATGTATGGCTTCAAATTGGGGACAATGATTATGCTTATTGAAGCACTAAGGCGGCTG
>DPSW01000160.1:0-7192 GCA_003527145.1 Clostridiaceae bacterium
AGCTGAGTAATGTCTATGCCTTTTCCAATCTTTCTGCAGAAATAATTGTTGGTGAGGATGCCGAACAGGATCAGCAAACCGAATTGTACTATGATAGTACCTGCATTAAAGGTTTCGAAAGGATTCATCCAATTATCCGGATAACCCACTATGCCCTGCCAAATCCACCAGCCGAACAAGGCTGCAAATATTGCCGGAAAAGCATATATACAAACATTCCACCATTTTCCTATCTTGAAATCCGCCCAAGGAGTATTTATAACATTCTGCCTTGCCTGCTCTACACCGTATTTCATCAAGGCAAAGGAAACGAACAGGCCGGATACCAATAAGCCAACTCCCCATACCCAGTCCTGGTTATCCAGGAAATTAACATTTAGTGCGGAAGGCAAACCAAATACGAATCCTATTATAGAAACGATTATGGTAGCTTTATGTCTGGGTACGCCGGTGTCCATTATATTTCTCACAACAACCTCGATCATAGGGATTAAAGAGGTCAGGGCAGCCACTGCCATTGAGAAGAAGAACAAGGTTCCTATGATGTAGCCGCCGGGCATGCTGCCGAACAGCTGAGCCAGATATATGAAGGTCAGGCCCGTATTGCCGGAGGTCAAAGCCTGGNNTTGGGGACAATGCAAATATAGCGGGAAGAACTACCATGCCGGCCAATAAGGCGCCCACATTGTCGCTGATTCCCATTGTGAAGCAGTTGCCGGGCACATCCTCCTTTTTCTTGGTATAGGTAGACAATGTGATTATGAAGCCCCATCCGGCGCCAGTAGACCAGGCTACCTGAGTAAAGGCTTCCAGCCAGATCTTAGGATTTTTCAACATTTCGAATTTGGGGTTGAACAGGTATTCAAGACCCATATAAGCACCGGGCAGCGTTACCGCTCTGACCATAGCAACTGCAAGCAGCAGGAATAGGATCGGTATCATGACCTTTGAGAATTTCTCGATACCGTTTTGAACGCCTCTGTAGATAATATATCCGGCTATAGCCATGCAGATGAAATGGAATATTGCCACTTCACCGCCGGAAGCTGTAAAACTGTTCCATATGGCCGATGTCTGCTCTGTGGTGAGACCTGCTTTAAAAGTGCCTTTCGCAGCCAAAGTGAAGTATTTGAGACACCAGCNNCATTAGTAATAAACATACCATTGCGATCCAGGTGCCCATCCAGGCATATTTTTTGCCCATGAAATCCCTAAAGGCACCTATGGTTCCCAGCCCGGTCTTGCGTCCCATAGTCATTTCGCCCATGTGAAGAGGTATCGCCCATACAAATAATGCAACAGTCCATGCTATGATGAAGGGGCCGCCGCCGTTATTTGCTGCTACGCGAGGGAATCTCCAGATATTCCCCGTTCCTATGGCCATACCGATTGTGGCGGCTATAAAGCCTACCCTGGATGCCCAAGTTTCTCTTTTTTCACTCATAATAAAACCTCCTCCGTATAAAAATAAAAAACCTTCATCCCAGACAAGGGACGAAGGAAATTCGCGGTACCACCCAAGTTGAATAGATATGCAATACATATCCATCCCTCTTAATGCCTATAACGCAGGCAATGCGGACAAACTTTTCATTTGCAGCTCGGAGGATGGGTTCAAAAGAAATAATCTTAGAAGGCTTTTCAGCCAGTGGGCCTTCTTCTCTTTCAGCGTCTTTCCTTTTACTAGTTCTCGTCATAGCTTTAAATATTTATGATAGATTATACATTACAAAGCATAAGTTGTCAAATCGTTTTTATTATTTCATATCCTCGGAATTGTCGGAAGTACCGGGACTGTCCTGGGGCAGCTCGGGCTTCTCCAGCACCTTAAGCTTATAATTGCAGGGCTGGCTGCCGGCACCTCTGGTGTCCTGTACTACTAAGGAAACGCTATAATCCCCGGGTTCAGCGAAGATATAATTAAGGGACTCTCCATCGGAATTGAGCACTACGGTGCCGTCCCTCTCCACAGTCCAGAGCCTTGATTTGATAGCATCGACCGGGTCCGGATCAGAAGATTCATCTATAAAGGTCACCTCATCCCCTGCATAAATTTTATTTATGCTTATAGAGAATTCCGCGATAGGAGCGTTATTCTTTTTATCTGCAGCATGGGGATTTTCTCTCCCTGATCCTATTGCAGGAATAGCCTTTTTTATCAGGAAAAAGCCTCCTCCCAGCAAAGCTGCAATCAATACAAGGGATGCGATCAATCTGGGCCAATATATGACGTATCTTTTTTGAGCCTTTTTTATCTTGCTTCTTATCTGATCATCCAATGAAGCACTCCCTATAAAGGTCGTATAAAGCAAGGTTTTCTTAAAGTCGTCATAAATCTTGGCCGCTGACTCATAAGAACCCTCCAAAGCTTTGGATACAATGGGCGATATAGCCGGAGGCAGCGCATCTCTGTCCCTGATGATATCGCCGTCGGGGCTGTTGGCAAAAATACAGCATATAATATGTCCAAGCCTCTTTATAACCGAGCTTAAATCTATATCAAGCTTGCTCTTGTCAAAGCAGAAGAGATTATTAAAGCNNATACTTTCTGTTTATGACGGATAAATTATTTAAGTCGGAAAGAATATATTGAATCAAAGGATTGAACTTTTCTATCTCCATAAATTTTTTCAATAACTCTTCAGTGAGAAGCATCTTGTCCGCCAAGGTGATGCTGTGCTTGGAGAGGTGCTCCTCCAGGGATATTCCGGCAACCATGGGGAATAAGACATAGAACTTTTCATCTATCTCAAAAGAATCCAGCAGGCTTTTGGGCGCACTGCCGCCGGATAAAAAGCTGCTCTTGACTATATTTTTGATATCCTCATCGGAAAATTCGCCAAGGATGAATTTCTCTTCACTATCACCGGAGGTAATGCTGCATATGTAAATCGATTGTAGCTCATCTGAATATAGAGTATCTATTACTTCATATTTGCTTTTTATGATCTTTTGCTCCAACTTATTCACCTCCAAACTATATTATTCTACATGAAGCAAAATTTTCCTCCACAATACTCCATAATTTGCATAAAAAAAAGGCACCCTTTTGGGGTGCAATACTGAGTGGGGTTAACGATTGTGTGTCTCATAAACTATGAGACCATCAGGGGTTAAATACTGTATTCATTATAGTATAAATATTGATACAGCGCAATACTTATTTTTAAAGAAAAAAGGCATGGCAATTATTAAACTTTCATTACAAAAAAACTCCCCTTCTTCAAAGCACAACTAAACCAGAAGCCAGAAGCCTGAAGCCAGAAGCCCTATTCCTCATCGCCCCACCCAAGCTCACCCGATTAGCATTTANNCAATGTGAGACTTTCAGGGGTTAAATACAATTTTATTATATTATATATAGCATTAATATGCAATAGACATTATAAGAAAATATAGAAATGATGTAGATTTAGCTTATATTATTTGACAATAATCAAATATCATACTTATAAAACCACTGAATTTTGTGAAATGAGCATATTGAAACATAATAAATCAAAATTTGCGGCATACGCATATATATGAAAAATAATGAATGAAAATGCATTTAAGGTTCCCGTCCCCCCGTCCCTAGAGGAATCCCCTAAAATCCTGAGTTCTGAGCCCTGAGTTCTGAATCCTAATACAGCAGCCGTCTTATAATCTTTCCGCTTTCCGTCTTGGGCAGCGCATCTATAAATTCTACAGCCTGAGGTGATGCAAAGGGTGAAACTCTGTTTCGCACCAGAGCCCGGTACTCCATCTGGAGCTGAGGCGTCGGCTCACAATTTTCCTTCAAAACCACAAACGCTTTTACCGCTTGGCCCATCAGCTTATCGGGGATGCCTATTACGGCAGCCTCTGCCACAGTAGGATGAGTCATCAATATGCTTTCGACTTCGAAGGGAGTCACCAGATGCCCTGCTGTGTTTATTACATCATCCTCCCGGCTCATATAGTAGAAATAACCCTCATCATCTCTATAAGCCAGGTCTCCGGTGATATACCAGCCGTTTTTAAATTTGCTCAAATACTTTTCCCTGTTCCCCCAATAATCCAAGAACATTGAAGGCCAGGAAGGCATTAATGCCAAATGCCCCTTCCCTCCGGGAGGCAAAGGATTGAAGCTGTCATCAAGTATCTCCGCCTTTATATCCACCAGCACCTTGCCCATAGAATCATCGCCTTTTCTCGGGAAACTGCCGTCATAGCCGATGATTATGCAACCTGTTTCCGTCTGAAACCATTGATTATGTACGGTCAAGCCCAGGTTTTCCTCAGCCCAGCGCCTTACCTCAGGATTTAATGCCTCACCGGCGCTGAATATCTTCTTCAAGCTTTCGAGCTTGAATGCCTTTGCCTTGGTCGGGTCCTCCCGCATAAGCATTCTCAGCAAAGTGGGAGCCGTGTACCAGATCTCTATATCATATTTGTCCAAAAGCCCCAACACTTGATTTACCCTGTAGCCGGGCTCAGACACCAGGATATCTGCACCTGTGCTGAGAGGGCNNATGCCGTAAGAGGTGCCGGTGACCCAGGCCGGATCAGCAGTAAACCAGCATTTGAGACCGGGGCGCAAGCCTACGATATCCTTTGAAGTCTGCCAATGGCTGACTATGGCGCCGTGGCGGTGGACCGCTCCCTTGGGCTTTCCTGTGGTGCCCGATGTATAATGAATTATCGCATAATCCTCATGGGAAACCGGTGCAGCTTGAAAATCCGGCTCCATGGCAGCAAGCCTGCTCCTGAACCCGCCTTCTCTGTCTACCAGGATGTGAGGCAAATCTCCCAGATTCTCTGCCAATTTGGACTCAGCTGCTATCAGCGAACCCTGGCAATCATCAAATCTTTCCTTTACGGCATCGGGGCCGAAGGAAGGAAAGAGGGGGCAGTAGATCGCTCCAAGCTTAAAAATGCCCAAAATAAAAAAGTAGGTTTCAGGGGAGCGCTCCAGATATATAAAAACCCTGTCACCCTTTTTTACGCCGAGGGAAAGCAGCAGATTGGCCGCTTTATTTGACATGACATCAAGCTCCCTGTAGCTCCAGCTTTCCTCTCTGCCTTGCCGGTCCACATACAACAGAGCCCTTTTATCCATATTTTCTACGTTTTTATCAAATATAAAATCTGAAATATTGATAAAAATCACTCCTTGCTACTCGTTGGCCTTTTCTTCCAGCAAAACAACGATTTTATCTATTGTATCAGCCTCTGCATCCAATATCTCGTAATCCTCAACTCTGGTGCCGAAGGTGTTCTCCATGAAGAACACCAGCTCCAGGATTCCGAAGGAATCCACAAGGCCGCTGTTTATCAGTGACTCATCATAACCCAAGCTCTTTTTGCCCTTAATAATATTCTTCAACAAAAATTCCTTTATAGCTTCTTTTTTATCCATTAAGCTCAACCTTTCTAAAATTAATTGCGAGTGCTTGGACCTTATCTGCAGCTCATATCACCTTAGTCGTGCTGGCTGATAACGATTGCCAATGCCCCAGGGCACCTTCTCTAACAAACCCTAAGTCCCTTCACGATGCACTCTTCTATCAGTCAGGCAGCAGGTTAAATTAGGTTACTGAAGTAAAATCAAATATAATTTCCATTCCGTGCAAATCCGTGGAAAATTCAGTGCCTTTCAGTGGTTTCCGTCCCCCCAGGACCCATAAGGAATCCCCTAGAATCCTGAGCTCTGAACCCTGAGCTCTAAAATCCCACATACTGAAATCCGGTGCCAAAGTTGCCGAAAGACAGCACCGCATATAGCATTATAAACAAAATTGCAGCTTTTATCCACTCATTTTTCATGATGATTCTCCAATCTAAAAATAAATGTATAGAAAAATCCGTGTTCCCCGTTCCCCAGGACCCATGAGGAATCCCCTAGAATCCTGAGTTCTGAGCTCTGAACCCTGAGTTCTATGCTTAAAAGCCAGCGGCCAGTAGCCTAATAATAATCTTTACCGATGTATCCCACCTATATATGAAGAACGCCCAGCCTATGCTGATGAACAAAAATGTCAAGGCCGCACCGGCCCAATAAACGGCTTTGGACTCTGACATCCACCCCAGCAATCTTTCTGAGCCGTATTTTTTCAGCATATCCGAATATATCCTATACACCGAAAGTCCTGCACCCTGGTAGAGACCCCATATCAAAAAGCTCATGGTGGACCCGTGCCATATGCCTACTGCAGCCATGGTCACCAATTGGCAGACGGTGTTGATAAGCCAGGGGTGGCCCGGGCCCACCTTTCCCATCATAAGCTTGCCCAAAGGCATGAACAAGTATTCTCTCAGCCAGGAGGTCAATGTCATATGCCAGTTCTGCCAGAAAAGAACCAAATTGGGCTTCAAGTAGGGCTTGTTGAAATTCTCCGGCACCTTGAAGCCGAAGAGCCTTCCCAAGCCTATTGCAATATCCGAATACCCGGAAAAATCATAATAAACCCTTATGGAATATAGGAAAAGCACAAGCCAAAGGATGGGCCGTGATGCTTTCAAAATATCGGGAGCCAAAGCCCCAATGAGAGAACCCGTCTTGTCAGCTATTATAAACTTCTTGAACAGTCCGGTGATGATGCGGGTGATGCCTGCATCCACATCCTCTTTGGCAAGAGGCGTACCTAATGCTTCAGATAAATTCTTTTTAAAGCGGCCGTAGCGGTCTATAGGGCCTGCGGAAAAGGTGGGGAAGAAGAATATGAAAGCAAAGAAGCTCAATGGATCAAGCTCCTTTATCCTTCCCCTATGGGCATCTATCAAAACATGGAGAAATTTGAAAGTAAAATAGGAAATTCCAAGAGCCTTTACCTGCATGAAGGAAGGCAGCTCATTTTTCAGGACCGGATATTTGAACAATGCCAGGGTACCCAGTGAAACTAAAATACCCAAATACAAGAGCAGCTTTTTCAGCTTTTTATCCTTTGTCTTAAGCAGCATCCCGGCGATTGCATATATGGCTATGGTCAAAGCCAATGTCAGCAAAGCAAAAACCGGATGGCCGTACACTGCAGCGAAAATAAATCCCCATAGGATGAGNNTATCTCCTTTGCCGCGTTTGCTGCCGTAGTAAAGCAGAAGGCCCGTCGCCGTAAAAAGCACTATGGAATGTATAGGCAAAAACCTGATCAATAATTTTATACTCTCTATCAATGTCAATCCCCCTGCTCTATTCCTTCAATTCCGGAAACTTTTCTATGACAAAATCATA
>DPSW01000160.1:7205-8770 GCA_003527145.1 Clostridiaceae bacterium
AGCCCATCAGGCACCGCGTCATTGAGGTCCAGCACCGGCACGCCGTAAGGCTCTGCCTGCGACCTGATGACCTCAAGCAGCTTCTCATAATACCCCGGCTCATACTTTTGTGCCAGGATGCCTTGGTTTATAGGGGCCACATAGATCATCAGAGGAACATTCTCCTCATTGACATGCTTGCAAACCTGGCCTATGACATCAAAATACCTGGTGGATTCGCCAAAGGGGATGCCGTAGAATTTCTCCGTGATCTTTACATCCCCTATCTGGACCTTCATATGCCTGTCATTGGGATAGGGAAGAGGTGTGCCTGTGGCCTTGGCCTTGAGGCCCTTGATATACTCTGCATAGAATTCATTGTACCTGTGGAGAGGCACCAGGTTTCCCCGGAGCTCACGGGATATGAAATATGCATTTTCGTTGTTCATCTTCAATATGTTCCTGTAAGCGCCTGCCAGGCCGCCGCCCAGGCTCAGGTCATAGCTTTCCGGAGAGTGGGGGAATACCCAATTTATCTCGGTATAGCTGCCTGCACCCATCTGCCATATGATCAAATCCGGCTTGTAGGCCGCTGCCTTTTTTATGCGCTCCATGGCATATACGGACTTGGTGCCGCTGCTGCCGAAATTGAACACATTGGGCCTGCCGTCCTCGCCATATAGCTTTTTATCAAGAAGCCCTCCTATGGAGTCTTCATATTTGACGTAGAAATCTTCCACAGTAGAGTCGCCGATCATTATGATATTCTTTTTATTGCCTTCAAGATACTTGTTTATCCAATGTCCCTTCATGGATAAATCCGGCATCCTGTCATATTTGAATAATCTGCTGTTATCCTGAAAAATAGTATAAAAGCTTCCGATATTGTTGTATATGTATTTGTTTATAGGCACAAAGACCAACAAATTAGCCAATATATATATGATCATCAATTTATAGATAAGACCGAATCGTTTCATTATATATCCCCTTTCCAGACCTGCTAATAAGTATATGTGCCGCCCATAAGATTTTTCTAAGCCTATTTCGCTGAGAGTTGTTAGCAAAATCAATACAAATGGCCACTCACGCATATAAATATTCGCTTAAGCAATAAAATAGACACACCTCAGTGCAAATCCGTGGGAGAATCCGTGCAAATCCGTGTTCCCCGTCCTTCTGCCTCAATTCCAATAAGCCAGCTTTAAAAACATATTTATGACTTTTCTTTATTTCCATCATTATCACCACTTCGCGGAATTGTTATAGCTATTATAGCATATCAGCGGCAAATAAACCTCCTTGAAAATCTGTGCTTTGCACCCTGAACCCTAATTTATATTTTATCAAATAGGTCCTCTTGATGCATTAAATTCTTATGACATCTATGATATAATGAAAATATTTCCACTAAGAATTTTGGTTAAAAATGCCGAAATATAAATATAGGGCCTAGACCCCGCAGATATACTAAAACTAAGGAGTGAACAGCATGCACATTAGAAGAATAAAAAGCAAAGCAGCTATAATACTAGCTTTTATAATGATATTCAATCTGTTGCCCCATGAGATCCTGAGGGTCCATG
>DPSW01000227.1 GCA_003527145.1 Clostridiaceae bacterium
AAGTATCAACTGCTTCAGCACTTTTTTTCTGTATTCTCTGTTATTGATTATTTCACTCATTTAAAACCCTCCCAAATGATTTTCATAACTATATATAACGCATTAAACACATTATATGTCATCCTGAGAGAGGGACGACCGAAGGATCTAGATTCTTCGCTCACGCTCAGAATGACAGCCATGTAGAATATTTAGTGTTTTATATATAGATGATTATATGAATTTCGATATATCGCCTGGATAATTATGCTAGGTTAATTATAAGTCTCAATTAGAACCATTTCTGTAATCAATATCACCATTTGNNCCACAAATCAAGTGGTCTATTTTCAGTAAAGCCTTATTTCAACCCAAGGGCCTTTCTCTTTTTGTTGATATGCTCTTCTATACCGTCTGCCGCTTCTCTGGGGTTGTCTCCTAAACCTACCTTTCCTCCCGTAAGCCCCTCCACATCCTCTGTCAGGAGCTTTACAAGACCTGGGGCACCTGTGATAAAAGGTACCGGAGAAAGATGAGTATATGCTCCATAAGCTATGGCAAACACACCGTCTATAGTAGCCTTCTGCTCCATCCATTCGGGTGCAGTAACGGCTATGGGCAATTGGGGCACATCAACATCCAAATGATCTGCCAAGGCTGTTACCAGCATGGATATTCTTCCGGTGTCCGTACAGGTGCCGAAGCTTAGTACGGGTGGAATCTTCAGCATGCTGCATACCTCTGCCAAGCCTTCTCCAGCCAGCTTGATGGCATCCAGATTGCATAGTCCTGCTACTTCTAAACCATGGTTGCCGCAGCCTGCACTGACCACCAGAATATTCCTTCGTATGAGTTCCTTTGTAAGATTCACAGTATTCCAGTCTTGGGGGCCATTTCTCAAGGTAGAGCAATTTGCCAGGGCTGCAACACCTTTGATCTTGCCCTCGCTTATTACCTGAACCAAAGGATCAAGGCTGTTGCCCAGTGTATTGAGCACAGCTTCGGTAGAGAAGCCGGCTATAGCCTTTTGCTTCATTTTAGGAACCTTTGGCTCTATTTTCCCATGCCTCTTTTGGAAATTCTCTATAGCAAGATTTATCAGTGAATCCGATACAGTATCAACCTCTTTTGGGTTATAGTCAAAGGCATATTTCAAGCCGGGTATTCTCACGATGTCATTGACGCTGACCATAGTGAGTCCATACTTTTCTGCGTAGTGATCTATGGCCGGAGGAGAGCAATTCTCTTCCATTGCGAACACATCAACGGTACCCGTTGCAAGCAGGGGCTCAATGGACAGCCAGTTTCCCATCAGCCCTACGAATACATCATCCATGTCAAAACGCTGCAGCAGCTCCTGTCCTGTTTCTATGGAGCCTACTATGCGGAGCCCCTTGGCTCCGGCCTTCTTTGCTCTTTCCTGAACCTCATCTGTTTTTGCTTTTTGCAAAGTTGCCACTCCGAGCCAAGGCTGGTGTCCATTAAAAACTATATTCACATAGTTCGGGTCCATTATTCCAAGATCAACTTCAACCTCATGGGGCTTTGGAGTTCCGAATAATATGTCCTGCACCATTTCAAGGCCAATCTGGGCATTGNNCTAAGAGATTTTTTTGCCAAAGATACATAGTCTCCATCCACATTGGTAAGACAGCTCGCTACGCAATCCTGCTCCTCATATATAACTCCTGCAGGATATATACCCAAACTTTTCCACACTTCTTTGCGTTTTTTAGGTGCAAATACTTCGACCATTGTATTGGGTCTATCGTAATCACTATGCAATTCCTCAAGCAGAAAGTCCGCCAACTTGATGGCCATTTTGTTTATATCCTGCTCCGTATCTATATTCAGCATTTTGCACATCCATTTCAGCTTCTCTGCATCGGTTATCTTAAAGGGTGTCTCAGCTTTTGCTGTAGCCTTAAGAGTCCTGAAGGCTTGATAGGCATGATGACCATATGTGCCTGCTCCCATAATATTATGTAAAAGGAAAGTTCTCATAGCCATGGCATCAGGCCCTATACCGCATACCCCTCTGGTTTGCCCTGATTTTTCGCTTATTCTGCATGGCCCTTGAGAGCAAAGCTGACAGCTCAGCCCCTCGAGGCAAAACTTGCATCGGATTTTTTCCTGTAGTGCATAGCGGTCAAATACATTAGTCATTCCATCTTCTCTGATCCTTACCAGCATTTCCTCCACAGAATCATGATAACTGACTCTTCCTTCAGTTTTTTCCAATATAGTCTCATTCATAATGAATACTCCCTCCTTAAGTTTTCTAGAATAAGTTTTCCAATAATAGCGCATAGTTATTCTATATTTAGTAATAGGAGGATTTCATTATGAATGAGTTGGAATCGTTGTTAAACGATATAGAAAGGCTTAGAGAGAATCTAATAAACTTAATAGAGGGGAAAGGCGATTTGCAGGATTCTGAGATAATTGCTGCAAGCCAGGAGCTCAACCAAGCCATCACAAAATATAATAATCTGATAATGAAGAGGGTAAAATGAAAAAAGTACTGCAAAGCTTGCAGTACTTTTTTCATTATATGATATTCTATTGAGGTGCTGTAGCACTGAATTAAGTCTCGTTCAACTTATACTCTCTATTGGTTGCTTAAGCGTCGGATTATACCACCTGCTATGTCCTCTATATCCAGAACTTCATCGGATAAACCTGCTTCATATACGCTTTTTGGCATTCCATAGACTGCACAGGTTTTCTCACTTTGGGTTATAACATAGCATCTTCCGTTTTTCTTTAGCTCCCGCAGGCCATCCGTACCATCCTTGCCCATACCGGTCAAAACAGCGACCAGTATATTTAAATCCGGGAAATTCTCTGCTACCGATTTAAACAGCACATCCGCAGCCGGACGCACACCGTTTACCGTCGGCGTTTCTATCAATTTTATAGTCATGCCGTTTGATGCCGACTTGGTGAGCACCATATGCTTTCCGCCTTTTGCTATGTATATTTTTCCTCCTGAAGGCATATCGCCTTCTTTGGCTTCTGCTACCTCCAGCTTGCATATATNNTGCAGATTTGAAGGCAGTTTACCGCAAACATCATACAAAGCCTTCGGCCCGCCTGTTGATGATGCTATAAGAACCAGATCTATTTTGGACTTGGGTGCCTGTCTTTCAGTCTTCGGCTTCACCACTTCTGCATTTGCCGGCTTCTTAACCGGACTATAAAATTTATTGATGGCAATATGATTGAATAAAACCTTTAAATAGCTTGATATACGAAAGATATTCGCTTCGGGATTGCTGCCCCTTGGTTTCGATATAAAATCCAGAGCCCCCATTTCCAGGGCATCCACAGTAAGGGCCGTATTATCATTTCCGGCAGAGCTTATCATTATAACCTGAGTATCCTTATACTTTTCCTTTATTTCCCGTAAAACATCTATCCCGTTAATACCAGGCATATTTACATCCAACAGCACTACATCGACCTTATTTTGCTTCAGCTCATTCAGGCATGCCATACCATCAGCCACCGATGCCTGAACCACTGCAGAATTAGTCCGTTCTACCGCATCATTCAAAAATTTGCGAAATAACGCCGAATCATCTACTATAATTACACTTATTTTTCTCATATTATTTACTACTCCTACATAACGTTATCGTTTTTTTGTTTTATTTGCAGTACATAAACAAAAAACACTGCAGTCCTTGCAGCACCTTATTTTCTAAAAGTAAAATCCTTAATCCGCCCATATTTATCTGGCGTTAACAGCTGCAACGTTTAAGTCTTAATTTTTTTCAGCTTATATTCTTTATTATATGCTATTTTATAGAAATAGAAAAGGGCAGCCTTTCAACTGCCCAGGCTGAGGCTTTCCTATACTCTTCTGACTTCTAAGCGGAAGCCCAGAAAATTGAACCCTTCTCCCCCGTTCCCTTACTTTGACCGTTAAGTGCAAATATGTGATCTCTAGCATAAATCTTATTCTGCATATGATATTTTATTGCTCGCTCCAA
>DPSW01000119.1 GCA_003527145.1 Clostridiaceae bacterium
GTCATAATCACCATCTTTAGCAGTCAGCATGAGAATGGGTATATCGTGATCGGCCCTGATCCTCTTGCATAGCATCATTCCATCCGCATCAGGCAACATAAGATCCAATATAATAAAATCCATAGTATTTTTCTCAATAAGCTCCATAGCTTCATAACCCGTATAAGCTGCGAAAACTTTATACCCCTGCTGCTCCAAGCTGTATTTAAGACCCTTTACTATGAGCTTTTCATCATCTACAATCAAAACATTCATCATATCACCTTCTCACATAGTGTTTGCATACCTATATATTCAATACAAATATAAAAAGACCTGCATCACAGGTCTTCAATGCTCTATTGGTTCAGCAAATAATTTCTTATTTCTTCAATCAAATCATTCTCTATTATTTTCTCAGATATGTCCAATTCCGTATGTATATCTTCAATCTTTTTCTTCAAGTTCTCTATAGGATAAGACTCTCCATCGTCTAGTTTAAAGGCTGCTCCGTCAGCAGTGAGGCACAAATAATCATCATCTATAAAATATCCATTTCTCATAACTGCCATACCATGAGGAGAGTTGAGAAGGTCTCTGCCCATCATTGGAATGGCTCTGCCGTCTACGCCCATAATATTTAAAATTGTAGGCATAAAATCCAAACCTCCCCCTGCTATTGGCCTGCGACCCGCGCCTTGGCCGCCTGGAAGATGAATAATAAGCGGAACTTTCTGATGCTTTACCCACATATAATCATTCATGTCATCGATATTAAGCAATCGGGCCAGATCATTCTTTTTATCCTTCGATACGGCATAATGATCTCCATATACAGCGACAACAGTATTATCCATCATGCCTTCTTTCTCCAGTCTGTCTATCAAGTAACCCAGCGATTCATCAGCATAATGTATGGCCTCAAGATAATTTCCCATAAAGGTTCCTTTTAAATCTCCGACATCTAAAGCATTATGATAGCTTTCGGTATTATCATATGGATAGTGGCTTGTAAGCGTAACCATGAAAGCGTAATACGGCTCCTTTACAGTTTTTAAATAATCCAGAGACTGTCTGAAAAATGACTTATCACTTAGCCCCATTCCTATTATCTCATCAGGAATAAGATCATTTTTGTTGAAAAATTTATCAAAGCTCATATTAGGGTACATAACGCTTCTATTCCAAAATCCCGGCTTATAAGCATGCATGGCAACAGTAGCATATCCTTGCTCCTTCATAACTTTAGGCAAGGCAAAGTAGTAATTGCCCGGATACTTCATAAAAACTGCTCCGGTTTTTAATGGATAAAGGGAGTTGTTTGCAAGAAACTCTGCATCTGATGTACCCCCTGCAGCAGTTTCACAGAAATAGTTCTCAAAATATATGCTCTTATTAATAAGCTTATTCAGATTTGGAGTAATCTCATTGCCATTAACTTTCCTTCCTATTACAAATTCCTGCAGCGCTTCCACTTGTATGACAATAACATTCTTTCCTTTAGCGGCTCCAAAATATTCAAGCTTGTCAGGCGTATATGCCTGTTTTTCTTTAAACCATGCATTTATTTTAGCTTTTTCATCATCGGTCAGCTCTTTCTTGCCCCTTACACCTTCTTTAAAAAACTTAAACGCATCCACACCATGATAGTTTATCAAACCAATATTTTGTGCAATATATGCTTTATCATAAAATGTAGTTAAAATATTCGGCTGTCCCTTTTCCAATATGGCAATGCCCCGGTACGAAAGAAATATACCAGAAAGTAAAAGCACGAGAGATAATGACACCCTATAGATCCAGCCATGTTTTGTTGTCTCCTGTCCTGATCTGATTTTCTTTAATAATGGCATAAGGAGCAAAAAGTCAAGGATAAATAGTACATCANNATGCTGCTAGAAACCGAACCCGCCATTTTTATTTGAGTTACCATAGGCAGCGTGATCACATCATTAAAATATCTATAGAAAAGCAAATCGGAAACAGCAATAAATGTGATTATCCCATCAAAAAAGATAAGCACTTTTATCCTATACTGTTTACTAACAATAGAAATTAAGCAAATAAGTATCATCATGGCTCCTATGGATGATATTAAAAGTCCATAAGAAGCACCTATAGTACCTCCAATTAAATAATTGAAATATAATAGCTTTATAAGCGTAGTTATAATAAAGATTGAAACTATTACTGCCATGTTCATACCTCTTCAACTATATAAAATAATAACCTTCATAATTTTATACTATGGCTTGCATAATTACAATGCTAGTAAATGGGCTTATTTGGGTATATTCTTGTCCATTCATTATGATTGCCTTGGTTTATCTGGTATTATTCAGTATTACAGCATCTAATTTAAAGAGACCGGTAAATCCGGTCTCTTTAAATCATTATATTTACTTATTTACAGGCTTCACTGTATCCATATATGTGAATTTGCCACCTTTTACAACTTTTATAACAGCATCCTTAACCGCATCTCCGTTTTCGTCAAGGCTTATGACTCCTGCTGCTCCCATGAAATCTTTTGTTTTGGCGATCTCATCCCTTATCTTTACGGGGTCTGCGCTGCCAGCTCTCTTTATGGCATCTAATATAAGTATATATGCATCATAGCCAAGAGCTGTAACTGCTGCAGGCTCTTTATTATATTCCTTTCTGTATTCTGCAAGGAATTTTTCTGACTCAGCAGTGATAGGTTTCTCTGTAGCGAAGAAGGTTGAGAATACAGTTCCTTCAACGTCAGCTTGCCCTATATCTATGAATTCCGGTGTTTCCCAGGTATCTCCGCCTATGATGGGCACATTGATANNCTGCTTGATAAGAAGAGCCGATTCGGTAAAATTGCCCGGTGCAAATATTACTTCGGGATTTGCAGCCTTAATATTTGTCAACTGTGCTGTAAAATCCTGATCTCCTGTATTGTAGTTTGAGGAAGCTACTATACAATTTGCATCTCCTGTAAGCTCTTTAAAGGAATCAACGAAAAACTTTGCAAGTCCGACAGAGTAGTCATTGGAAACTTCTTGGATTATGGCTGCTTTCTTAGCACCTAATTTATTGAATGCATAGTTCGCCATAACTGTTCCCTGAAATGGGTCTATAAAGCATACTCTAAAATAATAATCATTATTCAGCGTAACCAACGGATTTGTGCAAGAAGCGCCAACCGCAGGAACTTTGGCATTTTTGACGATGTCTCCTGCTGCCATAGATAGAGAACTCCCCCAGCTTCCGATTATGGCAACGACTTTTTCTTTCTCAACAAGCCTGGCGGCAGCACTTGCAGCTTCAACCTTGTCAGACTTATTATCGGCAATAACAAGCTCTACTTTTTTCCCCAATACTTCCGGGTATAATTTGTTTGCTAGCTTGGCTCCTTCTACCTCAAGAGCTCCTCCACCCGCATTTGCGCCTGTAATGGGTTCAAATACGCCGATTTTTATCACATCTCCGCCTTCGCCTGCAGTCTGTTGTTCCGGTTTAGAGCAACCGGCAAGTGTAAAGGAAAGAATAAGAACAATGACTAATATAAGGCTAACTTTTTTCATTTTTCTCCTCCTCATTCATTTTTATCTTAGCTATGCCACTTTTAATGGGCATAGTAAGTTTCCTGAAGATGTTAGATACGGCTTTCATTGTAAAGCATCATAGAAATCAGAGAAGCCTTAAATAATGCATATTAATACATTCGCCGTTAGCGGACAAATCAAGTTATTTGTATTTATTGGCCCTAATTCCAAATATTTATTAACCATATTACCACTTGTATAATAATTTGACAATATGTATATTATAAAAAATGTTATGTGTATTGCGGACATCAGTAATAAAATTGCGCACAGCCCTCCAATTTCTAAACTTTTATGATATAATAATAATAATGATTACCATTAGAGTATACGTGAGGAAATTTACAGTTATGTTAGATATGATATTGAAATTTAAGAATAAAGCTGTCAGCATTTCCGACAGCGATCATTATAATGAATCTTCCGTGCTGATACCAATATTGGAAGGCAAAAATGATCTATGCCTTCTGTACGAAATCCGGTCAGAAAATCTGAAAAATCAGCCTAATGAAATATGCTTTCCCGGCGGGCGGATTGAAAAGGGCGAATCTAAAGAAAATGCAGCCATCAGGGAAACCGCGGAAGAGCTGCTGATAGCAACCGAAAGCATTGAGGTTATCGGAGCTTCCGATATACTCGTCACGCCTTTCAATACTATAATATATCCTTACATAGGAACGGTGAAAGATTACAAAGGCACCTTTAACAATGAAGTAAAGGAAGTATTTACTGTACCTCTGTCATTTTTCTTGTCCAATGACCCTTTCTGCCATTATATAGATGTCAATGTGCAGCCCAAAGAAGATTTTCCTTATGATCTAATCCAGAGAGGAAAAGACTACAAATGGGCAAAGGGCAGGTATCCTGTATATTTCTATATCTTTGGCGATAGAGTAATTTGGGGTATAACTGCAAGGATTACTTATGATTTTATTAAAAACATCCGCGGAATAATAAAACCTCTCTGCTGGAAATGCAAAGAGGTTTTATTATTATTTTTTAAGCCTATAGCCGGATATCCTGTTTACCATAAGTGCAATAGCGCCGTCCCCGGTTACATTGCAGGCTGTGCCAAAGCTATCCTGGGCCAAGTACAGCGCAATCATCAAAGCCAACAGGGTCGAATTAAACCCAAGCATGGATTCGAGAAGCCCCAAGGCAGCCATGACAGCGCCTCCAGGTACACCGGGTGCAGCTACCATTGTAATACCCAGCATCAATATAAATGGAAACATATTTACAAGATTTATGGGAATTCCATTTAGCATCATTACCGCCATAGCGCAGCTTACTAAAGTGATAGTGCTTCCCGATAAATGAATCGTAGCGCAAAGGGGTATTACAAAGTCAGCTATCCCGTCTTGAATGCCGTTTTTCTTGGCCTGTTCAAGAGTTACAGGTATAGTCGCCGCAGAAGACTGGGTTCCTATGGCTGTAAAATATGCAGGCAGCATATTCTTTAACAACCTTATGGGATTTCCCCCTGCCAAAGTACCCCCAATGATATATTGAAATATCAATATCACTATATGAAGGATTATTATCATCGCAAAAACTTTGGCGAAAACTGACATTATCGTTGCAACTTGACCAGCATGAGTCATATTAGCAAATATACCCAATATATGAACGGGTAAAAGAGGTATTATTATATTTGATATCAGCTTCTCAATTATTTGTTGGAATTCACTCATGAACTTTTTTATTGTATCTCCTTTAATGACTGAAATTCCAAGACCAATCGTAAAAGCAATCAAAAGTGCAGTCATAACTCCGAAGATCGGCGGCATATCCACTGAGAAAAATCCCGGTACCAAGGCCTCTTCAGGATTTGCAGCATTTACAACAAGACTTCCGGGCTTTAAAAACATCGGAAGAACTGCTGAGGATGTAAAATAAGCTGCCATACCGGAAATTATTGTAGAAACATAGGCTATCCCTGCAGTTATTGCTAAAAGCTTACCCGCTCCGGCACCCAAATCTCCTATTCCAGGAGCTACAAATCCAATGATTATCAATGGAATCGCAAAGCCAAGAAAATTGCCGAAAATTCCATTGAAGGTTGCCAGCACTTGTATCACCCATTTAGGCGCAATACTGCCTATTAATATACCGATTGCTATTGCAATTATTAATCTAGGCAACAATCCAAATTTTTTCATTAGTTATCCTCCTTGTCAAATTTTGCGTTTGGCTATCAACGCTTGCCTGCAACATTATATATAATATTGGTTTAATAGTCTATCGGATTTTACTGCAATATTTTACTTTTATTGTTTTCTTAATTTTATGGCATTTCAATAAGTATTCGTATTCTGAATGCCAAAAATATTTACGCATATAGCTTACTCAATATCAGCTTGCAAAATTCATCTATATTATTAATCTATTTACTGCAGATATTTCCCTTGCATACATTTCACAAAATAAATCGTCATCTTGTTCGCCTAATATATATTACTTATTTTTTATCCCATAAATAAAACTTACCTTCCTCACCCTCATCTTTTGTTATTATGCACCAAGTTCTTCTGCTTCCGGCCTTGATAAAGCCTCAATAATGCTTTTCGGAAAATCCAATGCCTTGTCTCTGTCTTTGCTTTAACAAATGCATCTTCGCTCCAAGGATACCAATTCATGGGATTATAAGCGTTCTGCAATAAATAAGGCGTAATCTATTGGGTTTTCTATTATTGGCCACTAAAAGCCACTTCCTTGTATTTAAAATGCTTCCCAGTTTATTATTTTCTTATATATCCATGATATTCTATATCAGTAGAGTTAAATATTGTATAATAATTTAGTAATGATACAGTAAATGAAGAAATCAGACTGCAAAATCCGGCATCAAATGTCGAGTGGACTAATTCTAAAAAAGATATGATTGAACCAGGAGGGGAAAAAATGGATTGGGTTAAACAGCTTAATGAGGCGATAAACTACATAGAGGAAAATCTTGCAGGTGAAATATCCTATAATACTATTTCAAAGATTGCTCAATGTTCTATTTATAATTTTCAAAGAATGTTTTCATATATTGCCGATAAGCCATTATCTGAATATATTAGGAGTAGACGTTTGACATTGGCAGCTTTTGAAGTTATTCCGCAGATATGGGCAATGAATCATAGTATCTCTATTTCAAAGCTCTCCAAAACTGCGTCTGTATTTTGTTCTATAAAATCGATTACATTCTGAATACAGCTGTTGGAATGCTTGCTGCTATTGCTTACGCAAGCTATTCCTATAACAATCGACTGGTGCATGTCCAGATTTTCTATTTCTGCAATAGATACGTTAAATCTATGCCGCACTTTATCTATGATGCTTTTTACCACCATTCTTTTTTCTTTAAGCGAATGCACCCAGCCGGCATATAAATAGATCCTGCCTGAAGCAATAATCATTTTCTCACCTTCATATCATGCTTTATTAAGCATATTCTTATTTAACTTTTTGATATATATACTATTATAGTATAATATGCTGCAGATAGTATGAACATAGAGGATAATGTGAATATTCGAAGCAAGCGGAAAAGAAAGAGAAGCAGCAGATGAAGAACTATTTCATGCTTGCTGCTGCTTTTATATAATCTTCCAAGCTGCTTAATGCAATATTATTATATTTGCTTAAATAGCTTGCCAGGCTTTCGGAGGCCTTTCCCTTAACATTCCATCTATATGCCGAAATGCTGAAGTTGATTTTATTATAGTAGGTTTTATAAACCTGCCCTATATCCATACCTTTGGTTTTCTTGCCGATAAGCTCTACTTTATCGCCCATATTTTCTTTTAAGGCCAGCGCAAACATCTCTGTATTGCATGCGCTTCCTTCATCCAACAGCAAAAATATTTTCTTAAAGCCATAGGAAAAATCATCAGAGCTGTAATAGTGCCTTGAATTTGAAGATTCTATAGCAGCTATTTCCAAGCCGCCCGAAAGTAAGTCATCAGCAATCTCTATGGCTTCAGTATAATAACCCAAATGATTATCCCTCAAATCCAATATCAGGTATTCTATTCCCTCCATTTTTTCCACAGCCTTGAAAAACTTCTTTTCTGCATTCTCCCCAAAGCTTGAAAGCTTTACATAGCCAGTCTTTTCATCAATTTTTTTGCTTTGTATCTCATTTTTTTTATATAATGAGTACTTAATCTTCCCTCTCATCAGATCGGCGTAGCTGAAATTAGTATAATTATCCCCGGATAGCTGCCTTGAAAGCTTAATAAGCGTATCAATTTTTTGTTTGGATGTAAAAGGCGGCTTCAAAATATTATTTTTTAGTTCAATGTATTCTTTATTAAAAAATACTTCATTATATAAATAATTTTTTTCAAAGTCTCTGATTATATTTTTTGCATCCGAGTAACTGACAAAACCGAAATAATTCAGTAATGAAAACTTATAGATCACAAAAAATACCAGGACTGTAAATATGAAAAGCATTGGCCGCCTTTTCTTAGGCGCCGTAATCTCATTTTCAACAATTGTTTTATCCCTCAAATGTTTCACCTTCCGCTGATAAATATCCCCACATTAATTATTTGCCTATTTACCATATATTAATCAAAATTTTTAAAGCAGCATCATTAACAGTATTCTAAAGTCCAAAAGGAATATATGCCTCCCCTTGAACTTCAGAATACTTTTCCGCGAGCCTGGCACCGCTTATATCAATAAGCGGCGATTAGCTATCGGATAATGATGCCGCCTTAAGAACAGAATATATTACCTCCCAAACCATCGGCTTCTCAAAGCCTTTTCTCCAGGAGGCAACCCCGGCNNAAGCTGCGCTTTGAGCCTTATTGAATTCTCATCTTCCAGCCATATCTTATACAAAGCACCATCTTTTTTGAACTCTGCATAGTATTGCCCGCTCTTTTCATCCCATATTTTAGATGCCTGATTATCTTTTATTACTTTTTCTCCAGTCTCCATGGATACAGCCTGGGAAGTCACCACCGTCTTTCCATCCACATATGCTTCCTTCCAAAGCCTTGTATAGAATGGCACTGCCAATATGAGCTTATTTTGAGGAACCTCTTCAAGAACTTTCTTCAAGCTGCTTTCAACCCAGCTCAGCTGGGCTACAGAGCCGCTTACAGGACTTCCTTCCCAATGCTGGTCATAGGCCATCATTATCATATAATCTGCATACTTGGCCAAACCTTTTCTATCATAGCATGTAGACCAGCTGGAATATTGGTTGATGGTAGTGACATCGACAGAAGTAATCAACCCTTTTGCCTTTGCTTTGGCTGATAATTCTTTAATAAACAAAGTATAATTATCTCTGTCTGATGTACGCATATTTTCAAAATCCATATTTATGCCGTCGGCATTATACTTGATGCTATATTCAACAATAGAGTCCGCAAGCCTTGATCTTTTATCCGCATCTCCCAGTATCTTTCCTGTCAAATCCGGATCAAAATCATTTCCGAAAAGGGGCCAAACCTTATAACCATTTTCATGGGCCCATTTTGTGTAATTTATATCTCCCTTGTCCATGATATCCCCTGATTCATTCTGAAGCACAAACCAGGTAGGAGACAGAATATTTAAACCGGCTATCTTTTTCTCACCAGTCATATCCGGTGTTTTGCTATATACATACTGCCAGGTCAAATTCACTTTTTCGTCTTTCTGCTTGCTTATAAGATTGCAATCAAGGGACGAATCAAAAACTACCAAGTGCCCGTCTCGCTTTGTCACGCTGAGATTCTTTCTCATATTGTATTCACTTTTCTTAAAGGCTCCGCTTTCTACAGAAAGCACATAATCTATTTCAAGGGTATATTTGTATAAGGAGCTTTGCAAAACGTAAACTTTCATTTCGCTTATACTTCTTCTTACATTTGTATTGGTCTTCTTTAAATTCAAGATCACCTCTGTGCGCTTTTGATTCAATGCTTTTTCTTTGCCGATTGAATATTCAAAAGCCCCCGTCAATTCAACATCGGCTTCGTTTGCTGCTGATATCAAGCTTGTCTCATATTTTTGCACAAAATCATAAAGCCCGCTTTCTTCCGTCTGGGATTTTAAATGAATAAGCCTGTATATCATTGCGGCAGCTTCTGCTCTGGTAGCANNGATGATATTTTATCAATGCTGGTTTTGTTAACATGATCGTCTTTTACATCACTGAAGCTCATAGGCTTGTCCGCTTTATAACCGCTTGGAAGTGTTCCGGATATTATTACAGCCATTTCTTCTCTGGTTATTACCTTATCCGGATATAGTTTTGTTCCGGTAAAGCCGTCCAACAATCCGTAAGTTTTTGCATTGTTAATGTAATTGTAAGACCAGTGGGTTGCAGGAACATCCGCATAGTTAGAGTATTTCGCGGAGTCTTCATGCAGATCCATGACCCTTGCGATCATAGTTATAAATTCTGATCTTGTTATTGTCTTATTGGGTTTCATTGTATTATCAACAAAGCCCTTTAATATCTCCATATAGCTTAATTCTGACATATAGTTTCCTGCCCAGTGCCCTTTAACATCCTTGTATGAAATCTCGGGCACTTGGGGTTGAAACAGTTCATTGCTTAGTTTTTCCGAGCTTATTTCAGTGTATGTACCGACTTCTGCAGCTGCATTTGACAATACCGGTATAGCAGCGATGGAAAGTATAAGCAAGATTATAAGCATAGAATTACATAAGCCTTTTTTGGTATACATTTTTTGCCTCCTTCAAGTTATATATACAATATATTATAGCATTATGTAAACTATTTTTTAATGGTATTATTCCCCATTCTAAATTATTATGCTATCTTGAAGGCTATCATTATTTATGCTGCAATTTACGTTCTTATAGTAATCAATATAATCCAAGCCTGCTATGCCTAATTGTATTGCCACCTCTTCAATCATATAAATGCATAGTATATCCAGAATCTGTCCATTGAGGATCTGATTTTCAATCTCGGTAAGATAGTATGAGTTTTGCTTTTTAATATACAGGCCAATATTAAACCTCTTATTGTAGGAAAGCCCTATTCTGTAATACAATAGAGGATCTAATTCCACATTGCACAGCCAATCTGTAAAAAAGTCCATAAAAATTTTATGTAATTCTTTGAAGAGCTCATCCTTTTTATCCTTGGCCAAGCTTTTCAATTTATAGTTTTTTGTTGTATTCTTTATAGGGGCTATGAACAAAGCGCATAATATCACAGGATAAAAATCCTTAGCTTCTGCCAAGAGCCTCTTATATTCTTTTGGATCTATTATCTTCTTTTCATTTATATAGCTCATAAGAGCTTCAATATTCTCAGACACATAGTAGCTGGTAAATATGCTTTTTAAGGTATATAGCACACCGCGCAAAATAATACTGTGTATTTCGGAGGAGCTCATTTCATCCGATGCAACCCGTAAATTGCTTTTTTCTTTTTTGGCCAACTCTACACCTCCCAAAAGCTCTCACAATAATTATTTCCATCAATTGGTTTATTATGCAGCAATTTCACCTATTCTCCAGTGCATATTTAAGTGGCATAATATATCTGCAATGCTAATATATAAATCTTGAAACTTTTAACTCCAAAATTAGTCTAATTAGACAAAGAAATAATTTGGAAGGGGATAAATATGAAAAAGATTTTATCACTAGTACTGGCTCTGACACTATTATTTATTAATATGCTGCCTGTTTTGGCTGAGGCATCTCAAAGCCAGACAAAGATTAGCCTGGAAAAAGCAATTGAAATCGCAAAAAATAGTTTTAATATAAATACAGAGGATTGTGATTTCAATCAAAGCTATTATGAAAACATGGAAGAGACAAAGCATTGGCAGCTCAACTGGAGCTCAAGAAAAAACAGCCATGGTATAAACATAAATGTGGATGCTGAAACCGGTGATGTTTTATACATGAATCAATGGAAGAACGAGTATGCAAATCCGTCAAAGCTGGCAAAATACAAAAAAGAAGAAGCACTTAAAACAGCTGAAGAGCTTGTCAAAAAGCTTCAGCCCGAAAAATACAAGGAGATGGCCCTTGTAGAGGACAGCTACAATGAATCCAGATATATTTATGATATCAATGCCTATAACTTCTATTTCAGAAGAAAAGTCAACAACTTGGATTTTGAAGGCAACGGAGTCAATGTGAGCGTGGATAAGAACACTCTTGAAATAAGCAACTATAATTTTAGCTGGAATAAAGAAGCTCTGCCTGATGCATCAAAGGCTATCAGCATAGAAAAAGCTAAAAAAAATTTCAATGAGAAGATCGGTATAGAATTAGCTTATATGATCAAATATGATCAGAAAGCAAAAAAGAATAATGCCAAATTGGTATATACCTTTAAGAATGGAAGCAGGCCGATAGATGCCATAACCGGCGAGGTGATCAACTACGGATATTATGACCCGCTATCTGACATGGGCGCATCCAATAATGAAATGATGGCAAAAGAAGCTGCCGTTTTGACTCCCGAAGAGATAAAAGAGGTTGAAAACACTAAAAAATTCATAACAAAGGATCAAGCCTTAGAAATAGCAAAAAAATATGTAAAAGTAGAGGATAAATATAAATTAGAAGCTGCTTCCCTCTACACAGATTATAACGGAACTAATGCCAGCTGGAGCTTCTCCTGGAATTATAACAATCCGGAGAAAAATGAGTATGCTTACATCAGTATTTCCATTGACGCAGTAACAAAAGAAGTCAGAAGCATATCTAAGTATGACAGCACTACAGATAATGCATCTAAAGATGGAAATCCCAAATATAGCTTAGATAAGTCTAAAGAAGCAGCAGAGAAATTCCTAAGCATGATAGCTCCGGAAAAATTTGCTCAGACTGAATATAGATCTGACATTTTTCGAAACAGCAATATCGGAAAGCCTGTAAACTATAACTTTAATTTCATAAGAAAGGTCAACGGCATATCTTGCCCGGGAAATAACCTAAA
>DPSW01000111.1:0-3347 GCA_003527145.1 Clostridiaceae bacterium
ATCGCAACATGTATTTTACTTCTGCTGAAGCTTATAGGCTTGGACAGATATATATATCCTTTTGTCGAAAAGAGCGGTATGAATTTAGGACTCATAATACTGATAGCTGCTATAATGATCCCCATTGCAAACGGCAGCATTTCGCCAGAAAACATAAAAACAGTATTTACATCCTGGACTGGTATAGCTGCTTTGGTACTTTCATTTTTAACAACATATTTAAGTGGCCAAGGCCTAAACTACCTTACCGTCCAAGGACACGGTAATGTTATGCCTGCCCTGATAATAGGGGCTGTTGCAGCAGCAGCATTTTTAGGAGGTGTTCCTGTAGGCCCGCTCATTACATCAGGAATACTGGCATTGTTTACAAAGTTTATTGAAAACTCATAGTAAAAGTATAATTTTACCTTAATATAAGCATACAAAGTCTTAGCTCTGAAGCATTTGCAATCTTTATCAGTCAGAATAGCAGCTATGTAAAGTATTTAATGCGTCATATATCAGTAAAATATTAAATATTAATGCTATTGTAAATAATTTCTGATTCTGTTAAAATGAAAAATAGCTATTAGGAGGTGAAATGATGAATACCATGGTCTCGGTTAACACAATTTTAGACAGACTTGCTAATTATATCTCTCATATTACAGCAAATAAGAATGCACAAGGGGGTAGTCTGTCCAAAATTATATATTATGTTAACTGAGCAAGCGAATCATCATTTTAGATATTATTATAAAAGTATACCCGGGTATGATTTTCTTGCCCGGGTTTTGTTATTACTCATAAGAAAACAAAAAAGTTTTCTTATTGCAAATATTGAGTGTTCAAAGACCTGGGCGGTATCTATACTTGCTCAGGTCTTTAAAGTTACCCGGGTTGAAGGGAGAAAAGGGTCATGATAGAAATTGCTTTGCAGGATATAGAAAAGTATTACGGCGCAAACCATGTATTAAAAGGAGTAACCTTTGAAGTGAATCAAGGGGAGAGAGTAGGGCTATTAGGCAAAAACGGTGCAGGAAAGACCACACTCTTTAAAGTATTGGCCGGTATTGAAAACATGGATAAGGGAAACAAGATGATGAGAAAGGGTACTGTTATAGGAATGCTTCATCAGATACCTGAGTTTCCGGGAAAATATACAGCCTATGATGTGTTATATTCGGCTTTTGAAGATCTAATGGAAGTTCACAGCCAAATGAGGGAACTGGAAAAGCTTATGGAAAGGCAGGTATCTGATGAGATATTGAAAAGATATGGCAGCTTGCAGCAGCTTTTTGAAGCCCAAAACGGATATTCAATAGAAGAAAATATTAATCGCATTTGCATAGGATTAAAGATTGATAAGGATATGGCAGAAAAGGAATTCAACATGCTGAGCGGCGGGGAGAAAACGCGGGTCATGCTGGGAAAGCTCATGCTGGAAAACCCCGATATACTTTTGCTGGATGAGCCCACCAATCANNCTCCATAGAATGGCTGGAGGGGTTCTTGAAAGAGTATAAAGGGACCTCCATCATTATTTCCCATGACAGATACTTTTTAGATAAGGTTGTAAACAGAATAGTAGAAATAGTGGATGGGAAAGCGGAGGTTTATGAAGGCAACTATTCATACTACATCAGAGAAAAGCAGGAACGATATGAAAGTCAACTGGCAAAATACAATCAAGAGCAAAAAAAGATAAAGCAGCTTGAGGAAGCAGCCAAAAGAATGCACGAGTGGGCAAAAAGAGCCGACAATGAGGCTATGCATAAAAGAGCCTTTAGCATAGAAAAAAGGATAGAACGTATGGATAAGACTGATAAACCAGTGATTGAAGGAAATATGAATACAGTATTCCAGGAGTATGGATTTTCAGGCAAGGATATGGTCTATGCAAAGGGCTTATGCAAAAATTATGGAGACAAAAAGGTATTAGACGGGCTGGATTTTCTCGTGCAGAAAAATGAAAGGATAGCTGTGCTGGGAGACAATGGCTCAGGCAAGTCAACCCTTATAAAGATTATAACAGGAGAAGCAGAGGCTGACGAAGGTATAGCCAAAATGGGAGATAGCGTCAGGTATGCTTATCTTCCTCAGATTGTAACCTTCGAAAATCCCAGGCTTACCATTCTGGAAACGGTGATACAAGCGTTAAGTCTCCGGGAAGGCCAGGCAAGAAGCCTTCTCGCCAAATATAAGTTCAAGCAGGAGGAGGTCCACAAGACTGTTGAAAATCTGTCAGGAGGAGAAAAAAGCAGACTTAGACTTTGCATTATGATGCAGAAGGATGTGAATCTCCTGATCCTAGATGAGCCGACAAATCACCTGGATATAGATTCGAGAGAGTGGCTGGAAAGTGCTCTGGAAGACTTTGCGGGCACTTTGATATTCGTATCCCATGACAGATATTTTATAAATAAATTCGGAAGCAGGATTTCAGAGATTTCAGACGGGAAAATAATTGATTTCTATGGGGACTATGAATATTACAAAGAAAAGAAAATCTTTAGCCGACAAGAGAATAAGGAGGAAGTTCGGGTAAAGGCAGAAAAAAGGCAGCATGAGAAAATAGAGACTGTTGATAAAAAAGCAAAGGAATCGGAGGAAAAACACAGAGATTTAGAGGCTTTAATAGATAGCCTTGAAGCAAATCTCACGGATATCAATTGCAGCATGGAGAACTGCAGTGAAGATTATGAGGCCTTAGATTCTTTATATAAGGAAAAGGTAAAAATTGAGGCAGAGCTTGAAAAGCTGTATGAGAAATGGCTTACGTTAAGTGAAACACACCAATCACATTATTAGTAATAATATGTAGAAAAAACCAAACTTATATGGTAAGATTTAGATATATAAGTAGAAGATTGGAAGTGAAGCATATGTCTATAAAGCTGGAGAAAGGACAACCGGGGCATTTGCTATTATCCTTTGACTACGATGAAGAAATAATAAATAAAATCAAGACCATACCAGGGAGAAAATGGTATGCAGACATTAAAAAATGGGTTTTGCCTGATAATAAAAATACTATAGATAAAATAAGGAAACTGTTTTCACATTTTGAATTCATAGATTGCAGAGAACAGACTGCTTCAGTATATAAGCCAAATGAAGATATCCGAATCGAAAAGTTAGATAGAGAATTAAAGTTAAGGGGTTTCAGCAAAAAAACAGTTAAATCATATATAGGGCATATAAGAAGATTTCTGGAGCATAATCGGAATGAAGAATATCCTTTAAAAAAGGAATTGATTGAGAAATATTTATTGGATTTGCTTGAAACTAAGAATGTCTCTCATTCATATGTGAATCAGGCAGTTAGCGCAATAAAATTTACATTAAAAAATGTGAATAATGATGAC
>DPSW01000111.1:3366-4039 GCA_003527145.1 Clostridiaceae bacterium
CATTAGATAACAAGAAGCATAGAGCAATATTGTTTATGGTATATTCTGCAGGATTAAGAGTTGGAGAAGTGGTTAGGTTAAAAATAACAGATATTGATCCTGATAGGATGTTGATCCATATTGTACAAGGTAAAGGTAATAAGGATAGATATACAACATTATCAGAGATTGCTTTGACTGAATTGAGAAATTATGCAAAAGAATATAAACCGGAGACATGGCTATTCCCTGGACAAAACAATAAAGAATTTATTACCGAAAGGACAGTACAAAGAATATTTGAAAACGCCAGGGCTAAAGCAAGAGTAAAGAAAAAAGTATCGGTTCATAGCTTGCGGCATTCTTTTGCAACGCATTTATTAGAGGGAGGGATTGACTTAAGATATATACAGGAGCTATTAGGACATGCCAGTTCTAAGACGACAGAAATTTATACTCATGTAACTCAAAAAAGCATACAAAACATTGTAAGTCCGCTTGATGTAATAGCTAGAAAAGATAAATGAAATTAGTCTATAGGGGGGATTAGCGACATAGGTCGCAAAACATCTCATATTGTAGGTATTAGCGACAGTCGGTAATACTTACAATATGAAATATTAGACGACATATGTCGGGGATACCCTAGTTATCAGAAAGCACAAATATGAGCAGGAGCTTTGGAGTAAATTAT
>DPSW01000111.1:4052-4499 GCA_003527145.1 Clostridiaceae bacterium
GAATTGGTTGGGAAGTGGCAGGATATATTGAGACTGAGAGATTGGGACATTCAAGTTCGAATTGTGGAAACTGAGTGGCGTAAGTCTGGAGATATCAAGATGGACATGGATGACAAGAAGGCTGTCATGTTGATAAACAATAATCCTAAGTCAACTAATCTAGAGGAACTTGTTGTACATGAACTGTTGCACTTGAAACTCTGGGGAATGGACCAGATGCTCGAGGGATTGATTATCTCTGTGTTCGGAGAGGACGATAACGATCCCAGAAAAGAGTTTGCTATGAGTCAGTTTTTTACTCTTCTAGAATCAACAGTTGAAGACCTTGCGAAGGGATACTTAGCTGCAAATGGAGTAAAAGAATGCTTGAGTTTTGGGCGTTTGGAGAAGCAAATAATTGATGAAATAGGGAAATAGATTAATATATGCAAACGTAAGTGTAAGGTT
>DPSW01000324.1 GCA_003527145.1 Clostridiaceae bacterium
CAATACCGATAGCAGTGCAAAAGGTAGGCTCACAAATAGAATCCATATCCTGGATGACTGCCGGAGGGTTTCAATCTGCCATGAGTGCATTTATAGGACAAGATTATGGGGCCAAAAAGTGGGACAGGGTATTTAAAGGCTACTTCAGCGGGCTGGCCATAGTATCCGTAATAGGCATATTTGCTACATGCCTTTTAATTTTCGGTGCCGGGCCTGTATTCTCTNNTGTTTTTATTCCTGAAGAAGAAGCTATAAGGTATGGGATTGTTTATCTGAAAATACTGGGCCTTTCCCAATTATTCATGTGTATTGAGATAACAACGGCGGGAGCTTTCATAGGTCATGGAAAGACACTTCCGCCATCCATCGTAGGAATATTATTTAATGCACTTAGAATTCCCGGTGCTCTGATACTTTCATCAACCTTTTTAGGCCTTGATGGAGTATGGTGGGCTATAAGCATATCAAGCATACTCAAGGGTGTTGTTCTAAGCACATGGCATATTTTATTCCTAAAGGGGAATCCTAATACAAGACAATTTGGATTTTCCGATATCATGTAAATGTTGTTATCGCGGAGGAAGGACATGCAGCATAACAGGATAGGATACCTTGTGATTCATGGCTTCGGGGGCAGCAAATATGAGGTTGAACCTTTTACAGACCATCTGATTGAAAAAAATTGTGAAGTCGCATGTCCCATGCTAAAAGGACATACAGGGAAAAGACGGGATATGAAAAATGCAACATATAAGGATTGGATAGACTCAGCAGAGCAAGAGCTCCTAAAGCTTAAAGAAAGCTCTGATGAGATAGTGCTTATAGGCTTTTCCATGGGAGGACTAATAGCAGTAAATCTTGCATGCAAGCATCAGGTTAAAGCTGTAATAACCATTAATACACCCATATACTATTGGAATTTTAAAATAGTGCTGAATAATCTCATAGAAGATATCAAGAGTAAGAGCCTAAATAATTTTAATAGATATTTTTATGCAGGCATGAAGTCGCCTATAGCAGCAATGTATAACTTTCAATTATTGCTGGCGCAGACAAAGCCAAAAATAAATAAGATCCATTGCCCTTTTCTTATTATGCAGGCTGAAGATGATGACACTGTTAGAATAAGAAGTGTTGATTACATTTATAACAATTTACCCTCAGAGAATAAAAAAATAAAACTCTATAATAAAGGAGGACATCTGATACTCAGAAGCCCAACAGCAAATCAGGTTATTGCAGATATTAATGCATTTCTGTATTCCTTGCCCTAAGCGGATAAAGCCATTTTAAAACTATTTGCTATTGTTTTAATTATCTGAAAGGTATATAATAATTTATGGAAATGTTTGTAGCGGGAGGTCGTCAAGATGAAAATATTAGCTATATCCAATGAAATATTTTGTGCGGCCTATAGCTATGCATAAGTAGTTGATTTGAACTTTAATTTGTCTAATAATAAAGCCATAGGCATATGTATTGCCTATGGCTTTTGATNNGATGCTGCTCATGATCACTGTTTTCTGGGGAGCATCTTATATGCTTACAAAGCTGGGACTTGGGGGGCTTGAGCCCTTCAATCTGACGGCAATACGATTTATGATCGCCTTTGTCATAGCTGCAGCGGTGTTTCATAAACAGATTTTGGGAGCGGATAAAAAAACAATAAAGTATGCTTTTATACTTGGGCTTATTTTGCTTGGTATGTTTATATCTATGACATTCGGCTTAAAATATACCACTGCTTCCAACGCAGGCTTTTTAATAAGCCTGTCCGTGGTTTTGATACCCATTATCTCCTTTGTGTTCTTAAAGCAAAAGATTGAAAAAAGTGCCGCAGTTGGAGTATTCCTGGCGCTGATAGGTATTGCTTTGCTCACACTGGACGCACAATTCAAAATAAATATCGGGGATTTGCTCTGTATTTTATGTGCCGTGTTTTGCTCTATACATGTGATCATTATAGGAGTTTTTACCAAAAAAGTCGATTCTATCGCTCTGGGTGCTCTGCAGCTCGGATTTGCGGGTATTTTCAGTATGGTTATTTCCTTATTTACTGAAAATATGAAGCTCCCGGACACAGCTTTGTCATGGTTTTCTGTTCTAATGCTGAGCGTGTTTTGTACTGCCATAGGCTATATTGTACAGTCAGCGGCACAGCAGTATACAAGTGCCACGCATACAGGGCTTATCCTATCACTGGAGCCGGTCTTTTCTGCCGTACTGGCCTATATGTTTCTAGGAGAAATGCTTGCTCCCAGGGGATACGCAGGTGCAGCGATCTTGATGCTCAGCGTTTTAATTGCCGAATTGGATTTTAAGAATATGTTTAGAAGTAATAAAGCAGAAAACATATCTGAAGTGAAAATAGAGAATAGGACAGATGGGACCATATAGCAGATACTCCCTATAGACTTCTTTTTCTTTGTCTTCCTTTAGTATAAATCGCAGGCCGGCAGAATTTATGCAATACTTTTTTTCTCAGCAATATTAAATATTTGATAAGAAGGTGTTTGAAGATGGAATGGAAAGATATTTTCCCCTCAGGCAATCAACCGACGATGGATGAAATAGCAGAATATATCGGCGGTGAAGCAAAGCAATTATGGCAGTCACTTTTGGAGCATATGGATGCAGCATATAAGGTGAAGCCCAAGCTGACTTACAGCGTTTGCTCAGGAAAACCCGGCTGGAATATAAAGCTGCAAAAAAGCGGGGTATCCTTCGGTACATTGTATCCTGAAGAAGGCTCTTTCTCAGTTTTTATAGTTATAAGCTATAAACTTGAACCACTGATGGAATCTGTAGTTTCAAGATTAAGTCCTGAAATTGCTGAAATGTATAGAAAAGCGGGAGATTATATGAAGACAGGCAAGTGGATGATGTTTCAAATTACAGATTCTGCAGGTCTGGAGGATTATAAGCTTTTAGCAGAAGTAAAGATGCTGGGAAAAAATATATGATATCGTGGCAAAGCGCAGATATCAAGATAAATTTTTTGTTAAGAGGCAGGAAGAAATCTCCTATCTCTTTTTCTATGGTATAATATGGTTAATACATATGAACGGTATAGTATAGACTAATAGTTATTGGAGGGATAATATGTCTACTATTGACCAACTTCTATCAATGGACAAAGCAGCCTTGGGCGAGGCATCAAAAACACTGCATGAAGAAGAATTACCGATACTTGTGGAGCTTCTTGGAGAAAAGGATGATGATATCAGGTATAAAGCATTTTTACTGCTGCAGTATCGCTCGGCTTTATATGATGATGTTTATACGTTTTGGGAAAAATTTCGTGAAAAAATGAAAAGCAGCAACTCGTATCAAAGAAGCATAGGACTCATGCTAATAGCCGAGAATGCCAGATGGGACAAGCTGAACAAAATGGATGAGACCATTGATGACTATTTAGCTCTACTGAATGACGAAAAACCTATTACAGTTCGTCAATCCATTCAATCCTTAGCAAAGATAATTCCATATAAAAAACATTTGCTTGGCAAAATAGCAGACAGGCTTATGAAGCTAGAAATCGATAGCATAAAGGAAACAATGAGGAAGCTTATATTGAAAGATATTATTGAAGTATTGATCATGATAAAAAAATATGAAAAACATGACGNNGCTTGCTGGATAAAAAATCAGTAAAACTTATTGAATCATTGATGTAGATTGAAACTGTGCGCTGGAATTTCCAGCACGCAGTTTCAATGAGGCTGGTGCTCTATAAAAAGCAAGCTGTGTACGGTATTAAAGGAATATTAGAACGATAACGCTAAATAAATTGGCAATAAAATGTGATATTCCGCTAACCCAGGCATTATTTGATTTGTAAAATATAATTCCATACAAAATACTGTTTATAAATACAAAGAAAATATCATATGCAACAATTAGAGCATTTCCTTCTCTAAGATGACCAAGTGCAAATAATACTGACGAAATGAGAAGAACAGGCATCATTGGAAGGGCTTTGCTTAACTGCTTTTGAAAGAATGCACGCCAGGCAATTTCTTCTCCTAAAGCAAGAAATGCAAGTTGAAATACTAATAATATGGATTTATCAAAGGATACGAAAATCCCAGTCCTTGAGACTACATGATCTATATACTCTGGTAGAAATAATTTTGAGATTAAAATGCTTACTGCATCCATAATTAATGGAAGGGCAACCCAAAACCAAATTTTCCTGTCTTTAAAATTAGCTCCAATTTGTTCCATATCAAGACCGCTGTCTCTAAAAGGCTGTTTTTCAATGAACTTAGTGACAAAGAAAAATACTACTCCGATACAAACTGAAATTCCTGCAACATAAAAACCGAATAAATTTGACAAAGATACAACTGCCATTATTATGATTGCTGATAAAGGTATTTTTTTTATTTTTTCCATAGCATGTCCACCCGCTTAAATAAATTTTGCTGTACGTATCGTTTAAAATTAAGTTCAATACTTCATATACTATCATATTTTTTAAAAAGAACATATTAGAAGCACAAAAAACTTAGGCTTCTTATCAGTATGGTATAATATCCCTAGAATCATGATGGGTTT
>DPSW01000319.1 GCA_003527145.1 Clostridiaceae bacterium
TATAAGATGCACCAATGCATCCTGCCCGGCTCAGCTCAGGCGTTCGTTATTCCACTTCGTTTCAAGGGATGCAATGAATATAGACGGTTTGGGGCCTCAGATAATAACCATGCTTCTTGATAAAGGCTTTATCAAGGATGCGGGGGATCTATATCTCTTAAAGGATAGAAGAGATGAACTGATACAAGTGGATAGGATGGGTGAGAAATCCGTAGACAATCTGCTGAATGCTATTGAGAAATCAAAGGAGAACGGGCTGGAAAGACTGCTGTTTGCCCTTGGAATCAGGATGATAGGTCAAAGGGCGTCCAAGCTTTTGGCGGAGGCCTTCGGCAGCATTGACAGGATAAAAGCTGCGGGCTGCGAAGAGCTTACATCAGTGCAAGAAATCGGTGACAAAATGGCAGACAGCATAATGGCATTTTTCAGGCTGGATCAGAACCTGGCTTTGATAGATAAGCTGAAATGCTTAGGCGTAAATACAGAGGCCGAGAAAAAGGAGATCATAGAAAATCCTAATTTTCAAGGCAAGACCTTTGTCCTCACCGGAGCCTTGACGAGTTTTACCCGTGATAAAGCCAAAGAAATAATAGAAGGCTTTGGGGGCAAGGTTTCAGGAAGTGTGAGCAAAAAGACGGATTATGTGCTGGCAGGCGAAGATGCCGGCTCGAAGCTTCAAAAAGCCACCGAATTGGGCATAACTGTAATAGATGAAGAAATCTTCAAGGAATGGGTTGAAAGGCGGGAATGATATGATAGAAAAAAAGGATTTGGAATACGTTGCAGCTCTGGCTAAGCTAAAGCTCAGAGAAGAGGACCTGGAAAAGGTGAGAGAAAAATTCAGCATGGTCCTGGATTATGTCAGCATGCTGAACAAGCTGGATATTGAGGATATTGAGCCTCTTATAAATGTCAACGGCATGACCAATGTGATGAGGGAAGACGAAGTCGGAGAATCCATGGACAGGGAAACTTTGCTTGCCAACGCTCCGGAGAAGATGTACGGATGCATAAAAGTCAGCAAAATAATAGAATAGGAGACAGGAGGAGTGAAAATATTGGATTTATATAATCTAACCCTTCATGAGGTAAGGGATAAGATAAGAGCTAGGGAAATAAGTGCAAAGGAAGTCTTGGACAGCGTTTATAGCAGAATAGATGCCGTGGAGCAACGGATTGATGCCTATATATCCTTGACAAGAGATAAGGCCTATGAGGCTGCACAAGATGTAGACAAGAGGCTTGCCCAGGGAGAGAAATTGGGAGATTTAGCAGGCATTCCCATGGCTTTGAAGGACAATATTTCTACCTGTGGCATAAAAACCACTTGTGCGTCAAAAATGTTGGAAAACTATATTCCTCCCTATGATGCTCAAGTATATAAAAAGCTTAAGGAGGCAGGAGCAATTCTCATTGGAAAGACAAATCTTGACGAATTTGCAATGGGAAGCTCCACTGAGAACTCCGCCTTTAAAACTACCAGGAATCCCTGGAATATTGAGAGGGTTGCCGGAGGTTCCAGCGGAGGTTCCGCAGCAGCTGTTGCAGCAGGAGAAGCTTTCTTTGCATTGGGTTCCGATACAGGAGGATCGATTAGGCAGCCCGCAGCATTATGCGGATTAGTTGGATTCAAGCCTACCTATGGGGCTGTATCCAGATATGGTGTGGTAGCTTATGGTTCTTCCTTTGATCAGATAGGTCCCTTTACCAAAGATGTAGAGGATTGTGCCATTGTTTTGAATCACTTATGCGGTCATGATGAAAAGGATTCCACATCTCTTGCAATAGAGCATGGAGATTTTAAGGAAGCTTTGAATAAAGATATAAAGGGCATGAAAATAGGTTTGCCCAAGGAGTATTTTGGTGAAGGAATTGACCCGGAAATTAGAAAGATTGTAATGGAAGCTGTTAAAAAGATGGAAGGTCTTGGAGCCTGCGTAGAGGAAACAAGCTTGCCTTATTCAGAATATGCTCTGCCTGTATACTATATAGTAGCATCAGCGGAAGCCTCCTCTAATCTTGCCAGATTTGATGGAGTAAGATATGGTCATAGAACATCTAATTATGAGGATTTAAATGACATATATGTCAACAGCAGAAGCGAAGGCTTTGGAGATGAGGTAAAGCTGAGGATAATGCTGGGCACCTATACATTAAGCTCCGGCTATTATGATGCCTATTATAATAAGGCTTTAAAAGTAAGAAGGCTGATTAAACAGGATTTTGAAAAAGCCTTTGAAAAGTATGATATTTTGATATCTCCCACATCCCCTACAACAGCTTTTAAAATAGGAGAGAGAACGGATGATCAGTTAGCAATGTATATGTCGGATATATGTACTGTTCCTGTAAATATAGCTGGCATACCTGCCATATCCATACCTTGCGGGTTCTCGGGAGGATTGCCTGTCGGCATGCAGATAATGGGCAAAGCTTTAGGAGAGGCTTCAATAATAAAAGCCGCTCATGGTTTTCAAAGAAATACAGATTTCCTCGGAAAAAGACCGACTCTATAAGGTGGTGTAAGATATGAATTATGAAACGATTATAGGTCTTGAAATACATGCAGAGCTAAGCACAAGGAGCAAGGCTTTTTGCAGCTGCAAAAATGAATTCGGCGCAGAAGTAAATACTAACTGCTGCCCGGTGTGCATGAGCTATCCCGGAGCCCTTCCGGTGATGAATAAAAAAGTTGTAGAATATGCTGTCAAGGCAGGTCTGGCCTTAGATTGCCAGATTTCATTGTATAGCAAAACAGACAGAAAAAATTATTTCTATCCTGATTTGCCTAAGGCCTATCAGATCTCTCAGTATGATATACCTTTGTGCAAGCATGGAAAGATACAAATTCAGGTTGATGGTGAGAATAAGCCTATCGGTATTACGCGAATCCACATAGAGGAAGATGCGGGGAAGCTCATACACGGTACGGAAACAGAGAATTATTCTCTAGTAGATTTTAACAGATCCGGAGTGCCTCTGATCGAGATAGTATCGGAGCCTGATATGAGAAGCCCTGTGGAAGCCAGATTATATCTTGAAAAGCTTAAAGGCATATTGGAATATCTAGAGATTTCCGACTGCAAGATGCAGGAAGGCTCCCTCAGATGTGATGCCAATATTTCCATAAGGCCCGCAGGACAAAAAGAGTTCGGGGTAAAAACGGAAATCAAAAATATGAACTCGATGAAAGCATTGCAGAAAGCATTGGAATATGAAGAGGAAAGGCATAAGAAGGTTCTCTCGGAAGGTGGTGCCATAGTTCAGGAAACCAGACGCTGGGATGAAGCCAAAGGCATCACCATATCCATGAGGACCAAAGAGCAGGCTCATGACTACAGGTATTTTCCGGAGCCCGATTTGGTTCCTATAGTATTNNGATACGAAAAGCTTTGCCGGAGCTCCCAGATGATAAGAGGAGAAGATTTGTGAAGGAATATGGAATCCCTGATTATGATGCTTCCGTTCTTACTCTCACAAAAGAACTGTCGGATTTCTTTGAAGCTTGTGCGAAAGGACATAAAAATCCGAAGGCGATAAGCAATTGGGTAATGGGAGAAATCCTTAGGATAATGAAGGAAAAGGAGCTGGATTTCAAAGATTTAAAAATAAAGCCGGAGGATCTGAGAAAGCTGGTGGACCTGATAGAGGCCGGAGTATTGAGCAGTACAGGAGCCAAGCAGGTATTTGAAGAAATGTTTAAGACCGGCTGTGAGCCGGAAGCTCTGGTGGATCAATTGGGCCTGAAGCAGATAAGCGACGAGGATGTAATAGTCGAATTAGTAAGAAAGGTCCTGAATGAAAATCAAAAATCCGTAGAAGATTATAAAAACGGTAAAAGCAATGCTTTGGGATTTCTGGTAGGCCAGTGCATGAAAGCATCCAAAGGAAAAGGAAATCCGCAGCTCATAAATAAAATACTTAAAGATTTGTTGGCTTAAAATGTACAAGAGCAGCATATTAATTTAACAAGCAGGGAACGGTCTTGAACGTTCCGCACTTGAATTTTATGTCCATCAAATATGGATTTTGTAAAAAAATGTTGAGGTAAATTTTATAATTTTTATGAGAATGAAGCATTGATTTTCCTTAGTTATATTATTCTGAATTTGCCAATTATTTTGATATATATATTTCATGGATATAAAATGTATTGAAAAAATCTCTCCATTCGTGTAATATAAATATAATAAAAATATAAATATAAAAGATATCATATAGCTTCATTTTTATTGTTTTGTTGTAGTACAGCCAGCGGCTGTTTCTGCATATATTTCATTAATTTTTAGGTGTAAATAAAATGCGCCTAAGTAAAAAAAAGGGGGATGAATTGATGAAAAGATCACTGACATTAGTGCTCGTAATGATGCTGGTATTAAGCTTAGCGCTTACAGCATGCGGACCCAAGGCTCCGGCAGAACCGGCAGAACCAGGTGAACCGGCAGCATCAGAACCAAAGCTATTGAGGTTTGCTNNGACCAACAGATAGCTACAGATACTTATGCTATTATGCTGGGCAACCACCTCTACGAGGGACTCGTAAGAGTTAAAGCCGGCGAAGTAATTCCTGGTATGGCTGAAAAATGGGAAATTTCCGAAGACGGACTTACCTATACTTTCCACTTGAGAGATGCTAAGTGGAGCGATGGAAAGGCTGTAACAGCAAGCGATTTTGAATATGCTATAAAGAGGCTTTTAAATCCTGCTACAGCTTCCGAATATGCATTCCAGGGCTACTATATACAAAACGGTGAAGAATACAACACAGGAAAGATCACAGATCCTTCCCAGATCGGTATTAAAGCTGTTGATGAAAAGACTCTTGAAATCAAATTAAAGGTTCCAACCGGTTATTTCTTAGCTTTAACAAACTTCATATCCTTGTTCCCGGTTAGACAGGATTTTGTCGAGGCCCAAGGAACAGCTTATGCTTCCGAAGCCGACAAGATACTTTACAACGGACCATATGTTTTGAAAGAATGGAAGCATGAAGAAGGCCTTGTTCTTGAAAAGAACCCGGAATATTGGAATAAAGTTGCTATAAAGATCGACAAGGTTGAAATAGCTATAGTTACAGACAGCAATACAGCAATGAGCATGTATGAAGCTGGAGATCTTGACTTTGTTGCTCTTCCAAAGGACAGAGTAGAAGAGTTCGACAAAGCAGGCAAAGCTAACTTCTACTATGACGGTGCTGAATTCTACTTCCAGTTCAACGTAAAAGGAAGAAACAAGGAAGTTGGAAAATTAACAGGCAATGCCAACTTCAGAAAAGCTTTCGGATATGCTATAGACAGACAGGGCTATGTTGACGCAGTTCTAAAGAACGGTTCAGACGCAGCTACAAGATATGCATTGCCATTGCTTGCAGGCGTTAATGACTTATTTGCAAAAGAATATCCATTGGATTTCTATCCAAAGAATGCTGACCCTGCAAAGGCAAAGGAATATTTGGATAAAGCTCTTGCAGACCTAGGTATGACAATTGATAAGCTTCCTGCTATCGAATTCTTGACTGACGACTCAGACACTGCAAGAATATCTGCAGAAGCTATTCAAGACATGCTTGCTAAGAATGCTGGAATAAAGCTTGATATCAAACAGGTTCCATTCAAACAAAGACTTGTGCTTATGAACAAGAAGGATTATGACCTTGTATTCGCAGGCTGGGGCCCAGACTATGACGATCCGATGACTTACCTCGATTTGTGGGTAATCGGCGGCGGACATAACAATACAAACTGGGAAGACAAGACTTATACAGACCTGATCAACTTCTGCAAATCTGCTTCAGACGTGAAGGAAAGAGCAGATAAGATGTTCGAGGCGGAGAAATACTTGCTTGAAAATGGACCTATAGTTCCTGTTTACTTCAGAAGAAGAGCCTGGACTCATGTTGACGGCTTGACAGGAATAATCAGAAACTTCATAGGCTCTGACCCAGACTTCGTATTTGCTGATATTACAAAATAAAGAAATATAAAAAATAGCCTTAAATATGGGACAAAGGTATATGTTAACATATACCTNNCCATATTTAAGGCTGATATTTCTTAGAATAATCACAATTGGTTCACAGAAAATTCACAAATTTTAATCTTAATGTGGGAGGTGCCTATATTTTGTTTAGATACATCTTAAAAAGATTCTTTGTATCTTTGATCACAGTTTGGATCCTGGCCACCTTGACATTCTTCTTGGTAAGAGTGCTGCCCGGTGACCCTTTTACAAGCGAAAAAATTACCCCGGAAATAAAAGCAAATATGATGAAATATTATGGCCTGGACAGGCCTTTACCGGAGCAATATATTAAGTATATGGGCAATCTGGTCAAAGGTGAAATGGGCTTTTCCTTAAAATACAAGAATAGAACGGTAAATCAAATAATCAGAGATGCCTTTCCCAACTCAGCAGATTTAGGACTTCGATCCTTGGCTTTTTCAGTTAGCGTTGGTTTGGTTCTTGGAATTATAGCTGCTATTAATCATAACAAAGGTTGGGACTATACAAGTATGATCATTGCCGTAATAGGCGTATCGGTGCCAAGCTTTGTAATAGGCGGGCTGGTGCAATACTTTTTCGGCATATATTTGAAGATACTGCCTGTTGCTCAGTGGAAGAGCTTTGCCCATACTATTTTGCCGACCTTCTCATTGGGCTTGTCAACTTTGGCTNNTATGCGCACAAGCATGCTTGAAGTCGTAGGACAGGATTATATAAAGACAGCAAAAGCAAAAGGATTGTCTCCCGTACAAGTAACCATAAAGCACCAGATAAGAAATGCAATACTTCCTGTTGTTACCGTATTAGGTCCACTGGTCGCCGCACTGCTTACAGGTACCTTCGTTGTAGAACAGATATTCGCGATTCCCGGGCTTGGAAGACACTATGTAATTAGCATACAAAATCTAGACTATACTATGGTTTTGGGATTGACTATATTCTTCGGAGCGTTCTTGGTATTCATGAACTTCCTGGTCGATATAGCCTATGGTTTCGTAGATCCCAGAATCAGAGTAGGCAGATAAGGAGGAGCTGGAGAGATGGAAATAAGCAGGGAAAAGTTTAAGCATGTCGGCATAAACGAAGAAAAGAGCCAGGCAATCGTTCGTCCCAGCATGACCTATTGGCAGGATGCATGGAGAAGGCTTAAAAAGAACAAGATTGCTATGATAGGGCTTGTTATAATTGCTGTTTTTACAGTTATGTCAATCATTGGACCAATGATGGTTCCTTATGTCCACAGCGACAATGATTTGAGCAATACCAACCAGCTTCCTAATGCGCAGCACTGGTTCGGCACAGATGATTTAGGAAGAGACTTATGGGCTCGCGTATGGATGGGAGCACGTGTGTCGCTGTTCATAGGCTTGATGGCAGCTCTTCTCGATACTTTGATCGGAGTATTGGTCGGCGGAGTATCAGGCTTTTATGGCGGCAAGGTAGATATGATAATCATGAGGTTCATCGATGTAATGATAGCCATACCCAGCATGATATTCATAATTCTTATAATGGTTATCGTAGGAGCCGGTGTATTCCCCATAATTTTATCCTTTGCTATAACCGGATGGCTCAGTATGGCCAGATTGGTAAGAGGACAGATACTTCAGCTTAAGGAGCAGGAATTCGTATTAGCTGCCAGAACCCTGGGAGCGAGCTCCTCGAGGCTTATACTCAGGCACTTGATACCGAATACATTGGGTGTAATAATAGTAAGCTTGACGATGAGAATACCAAGTGCGATTTTTACTGAAGCATTCCTTAGCTTTATAGGTCTAGGTGTAAAGCCTCCCACATCCAGCTGGGGCCAGTTGGCATCATCCGGAGCTGCTGTTTTAAGGGTTTATCCTTATAGGTTGTTTATACCTGCATTTTTTATCAGTTTGACGATGCTTTCATTGAATTTATTTGGTGACGGATTGAGAGACGCTCTGGATCCAAGACTAAGAAAGTAGGAGGTGTAAGAGATGGAGAAAGAAAAAATACTCGAAGTTAAAGATTTGCACGTTTCATTTGACACATATGCAGGTGAAGTCAAAGCCGTCAGAGGAGTATCCTTTCATCTGGACAAGGCTGAAGCTATAGCCATAGTTGGAGAATCAGGCTGCGGCAAGAGCGTTACTGCCCAATCCATTATGAAGCTTATACCTATGCCTCCGGGAAGGATCAAGAGCGGAAATATAATTTTTAACGGTGTTGATATTACAAAGTTTTCTGATAAGAAGATGGAAGCCATAAGGGGTTCGGAAANNGAAATAGGTATGATATTCCAGGATCCTATGACATCCTTAAATCCGACAATGACTGTTGGAAAGCAAATAGCTGAAGGCTTGATAAAGCATCAGCATTTAAGCAGAAGAGACGCCATGGAAAAGGCGATAGATATGCTGAAATTGGTTGGTATTCCGAATCCGGACAAGAGGGCCAATCAATATCCCCATGAGTTCAGCGGCGGCATGAGGCAGAGAGCTATGATAGCTATAGCTTTGGCATGCAAACCCAAGCTTTTGATTGCAGACGAGCCTACAACCGCACTGGATGTTACCATACAGGCTCAGATATTGGATCTGATGAAAGAATTGAAATTAAAACTGGATACTTCAATAATATTGATCACACATGATCTTGGCGTGGTTGCCGACATGGCTGAAAGAATAATAGTCATGTATGCTGGAGAAGTTGTTGAAAGCGGTACTGTAGAAGACATATTCTACAATGCTCAGCACCCTTATACCTGGGGACTTCTAAAATCAGTGCCAAGGCTTGACGCAGAAAATAAGGAACAATTGATACCGATCATAGGCACACCCCCGGATCTTTTCGCCCCGCCGAAAGGATGCGCATTTGCGGCCAGATGCAAGTATTCTATGGAAATATGCTACGAGACAGCTCCGGCAAACATGGAATACAATAAAAATCATTATGCAGCTTGCTGGTTAGGACATCCGGATGCGCCAAAGGTTGAGAGACCTGTCACTGAAAGAGGGGTGAAATGATGGAAAACAAGAAATTGATAGAAGTAAAGGACCTTAAAAAATATTTTACTGTAGGCAACAATGCGGTGCTAAAGGCAGTAGACGGATTAAACTTCTTCATCAGGGAGGGTGAAACTCTCGGTCTTGTTGGTGAATCAGGCTGTGGAAAGTCAACAGCAGGCAGAACCATTATAAGGCTCTATGAGGCCACAGGGGGAGAAGTAATCTTTGACGGTATGAACGTTCATAAATTGGATAGAAAGCAAGCTAAAGATTTTACTAAAAAAGCACAGATGATATTCCAGGATCCATATGCTTCTCTGAACCCGAGAATGACTGTAGGAGACATTATTGGCGAAGGAATAGACATACACAATATATATTCCGGCAAGGAAAGAACGGAAAGGATATACGATCTTTTGCATACGGTAGGACTCAATCGAGAGCATGCAAACAGATTCCCTCATGAGTTCTCCGGAGGCCAGAGGCAAAGAATCGGTGTAGCTCGTGCATTAGCTATAGAACCCCAGTTCATAGTTTGCGATGAGCCTATATCAGCTCTCGACGTTTCCATTCAGGCTCAGGTTGTAAACTTGCTGATAAACCTCCAAAGGGATTATAAGCTTACCTATTTATTTATAGCTCACGACTTGAGCATGGTTAAGCATATATCAGACAGGGTTGGAGTTATGTATCTGGGAACCTTGGTTGAATTGGCTTCAAGTGCAGAACTGTATAAAAAGCCGATGCACCCCTATACTCAGGCTCTTTTGTCGGCTATCCCCATTGCAGATCCTGAGGTAGAGAGATCAAGAAAGAGAATACTCCTGGAAGGTGACGTACCGAGCCCGATAAATCCGCCTCCGGGATGCAGATTCAAATCCAGATGCAGATATGCTACGGATATATGCTCTCAGGAGATGCCTGAGTTCAGAGAGCTTGAAAAGGATCATTTCGTGGCATGCCATAATGTGTAATTAGGACTCAGGATTCAGAGCTCAGGACTCAGCAGCTAGGGTATTCCTTTGAGGTCCAAGGAACGGGGAACATGGATTAGCACGGATTTGCAAGGAGGAGCATAGTTAAAAAACCCTCCGTGTAAATCCGTGTTCACCGTCTTCCCGTAATCCAAAAGAAAGGGGGGCCTGGATGAGAAAGAGAAATTACATACCTATACTATATACCATATTGATTTTTTTAGTCATATTTTCCTTTCACAGCTATCAGAACCTGAAGGCTATCGTTGCCCCTCCTTCTGAAAAATGGGGGAGAGAAGTCAAGATTGATAAAACTCCTTACAAGAAGGCAGCAAGTTTGAATATCAATGAGGAGAATATATGGATACTTACGGCGAAAGAAGACCGGTTCACCAAAACTATTCTTGAGAAAGAAAACGGAAATATAAAAGAAATACAGAATATAATCATACCGGGAGCAGCTTTGAATAAGCTGGTGAAGTATAAGGGCGTGGAACCTTATATCTTTTGGACGGAGAATTATGAGCTTTATATGTCAACAAAGCAAGAGAGCGGAGATTACACCCCTAAAAGCCTTATTGCTGCAGAAGTAAAGGATTTTAATATATTTTCACAGAATGGCCAGATTGTGCTTGCAGCTGCACATAACCAGGGACTCCGATATTATAAAATCAATGAACAGGGAGCGATTGCCTGGGGAAATGAGTATCCTTTTGATAAGGCTGTGCACATAACTGCCGCTTTGGATGATTCGGGCATATTTCATACCGTATCTATCAGAGATATATCGCCGATGGAAAAGGAAATCATATATTTGCTTTTTTCTCAGGGCAAGTGGACACTGAGGTCTCAGAAAACAGAATATGTACAGGTGTCCAACGAAAGCATAGGAAATTTAGAAATTGGTTTGGATAATGAACTGGCGTATATATTCTATGAGAACAACGTGTGGAACAGCTTCGGCCAAACTGCAAGGACGTGGTATGCAACAGTGCCCTTGTCTCAGGCAGGCAATTCGGATATGGAGTTCAGGCTGTTGACCAGTCACGATACCGAAAGCTCTGCGGATGTATATGTGAGTGAGGTAAATTGCCCATATTTAAAGCAGGATACATTGAACGCAGTTTTTATAGAAAAATATTGGGATGAAACCGGTGAAGGCTTTAAAATCCTCAACACAACTTTTAAAGATGGCAAAATATCCGGCAAAACGTATTCCACAAGAATACTGGGATGGATTAAAGGAATCGATATTGCCCAGTATGGAAAAGAGGAAGCCTTAGTATTTTTGCAGACTGCCGGAGAATTCAAGAATGATGTATGGTTTACACAGACCGGCGAAGGATATAAAGAGATAGTGAATAAGCCTGTTAAGCAGGATTATGCAGTCGCAATGGAAAACAGCATATNNAGCTTTTATGTTTTTCCCTGCCGTATTGTGGCTGCTTTTTGTAGAATTTTTTGAGGTTAGGAAATTTTCTTTTAACCCCAAGCTTAATTATTCAGTAGCCATAAGCATTTATATGATAATTAAGGTTTTAACTGCAAACTTTTATTACGGGGGACTTTCATATTATATGATGCCTGACTTTATGAAGCCTATGGCCATCAGGTATTTGATAATGCTTTCTATAGGTTTTATAGCATATTTCATGGCAAAGACATTCAAAAAGAACAGAACTGATATGCACATAATACCGGAATTCTTATTGTNNATATTACCTGATTCGGGGATATAACTCAGGACGGCAAGCCATGTGTAGCTCAAGTATGAATACTATATTGAGCCATTCATGGCTTCTATTGCCTATAAAGCTTGCCATAACTACATCCATTTGCCGGGCGGCATGATATCATGATCGGATATTATGCAAATACACTGGATGTTTTTCGGAGGGATATCCTGAAAGATGAGTACCTCCGCATCATATCCCTTTTCTTTATCTTTTCTTACTTTCATGTTCTCATCCAGGCTCAAAGAATCCCTCCAGTATTCCGAAGCTATATGCGGTCCGTTTTTATTTATGAAATCCTTTGCTTTCTCAAAGCCTTTTATATGCTGTAAAATGAAGGGCTCAAACAAAGGGTTGGCCCTATTTTCATTGCATACCCAGCATTTCTTTATATCTGCTTGAATCTCGAGCAATGCAGTATGAGAGTGCCAATTATGGCTTTCATCAAAATACATACTTGCAAAAATAGCCTTTCTTCTTTTTACCCAGAACGGAATATTATCTGTTTTGTATTTATCAAAATAATTATGAAAATCATAATACTTATTGAGGTAAGTCAATTTGTCGTCATAGCATATGCCTTCCGCCAGTGTTTTCTTCAAATCCACGATGCTGACCACATGATAAAGAGCTCCTGTCAGGGAAAAATTCGCAAAAGCCAATATAATGCCTCCTTATAGTAGAAATTACCTTGATATTCATTACATTAGTTTTAGCCGATTGGAGAAAATTATTATGGGAGGTGTTTATCCTGATTTTTATAAATTGTACTGAAAATTGCATACATCAGAAGGATGGTATGTGTTCCTTAGAGCATGTCGGTAAAATTTCAAACACTACATCAACAGGTTGTGAATTTTATGTGGAAAAAAGCAGGAAGCCTTCTGACAAAGAAAGCGACAGACTGTAATGCTGTCGCTTTTTCGTATTTCCTGGGAAATATAAAAAAAGGAGACTGGGAGACGGAAACCACTGAAGGGGATGCGGAGAACACGNNTATATACTATACGTGGCTATACATGGATGCTATTGCTTATGTGATGATCTCATGCTTCACAGGAGCTGCCTGCATGCCCAGAGAGAGTGCCCTGCGTTGAAGCTTTCATCAATAAGCTTGAATTTATTGCTGGATTTTTTGTATTCAATCCTTTCCAGGAATACAGGAGGGGATTTTCGCGATGTATTTGTACTCTTGGGAAGGCTTATTTTTTCATCTTCCAAAATAGGGTAGCTTTGATTGACAAAGATTCCGCTCTTCAATATCATATTTTTAAAAGAATCGGATATCATTTTATCCAAATCATAGGCAGCAGCTCCGGCCGCATATTTTTTAAAGTTTTTCAGAGCTGACAGAATAGCTGCGATGTCTTTGATGGAATACTCGATCTTATTTTCTTCATTTTTTATGAATACGCCGTCTTCCAGGCTCATGCGGCTGCATAAGGCCTTAAACAGCACAATAGAGCAAGAAAGATAATTGTCAAATCCGCAAAGGTAGAAAAGCCTGCTCAAGCATGATAATGCGATAAACATAGTAAAGAAGGAGCTTATCTTTGAATCATCAGGCTTTCTCAAAATATCTCCCTTTGGAGAAACCCTTTCGCATAGCTCCTGGCCTAATATATTTATTGTCTTATAGATCAAAGCCCTGTCAATGCCGGTATATTCATAGATATTCATCAAGCTGCCGCATATCTGGCATAGAGTGCGTGATGAGGTATAGAGAGAATCCTTTGCAGCTATATGGCACAAATCCGGCAGCAGGATGGTCAGTGCATCTTTGGACCTTTGGCTCAGTTTTTTATCATGCCTGGTTTTGTACAGCAGATCCTGGGTCAAAGCGGCAGCTTCGGCAGCAAAATATTGAGGCAGTATTTCAAGACTATCTTCATCAATTTCCAGGCTGTCTTTTCCTAATGCATCCGTTTTGTGCTTCGAAACATATAAAAGGTTCTCCTTGAGCAGATTGTCATACATAAAGTTCAATTGCTCTGCTCCTGCACCAGAAAAGAAATAGGCAATATAATCTCCATTTCTTATGGTCAAAGAGCCGTCAAGTATCTTTCTGGCGCAAAGGTTCATAGATATGATAGAAAGAGCTTGGACCATGGGACTTATGGCCTTTTTCACCTTCTTGTCTTTCCATTGATATGTACTGAAATCATAAGGATTTTCAGGCTTGCCCATATATTGAGGCAAAGCTTTTCTGTATAANNTATAAACCCACGTTGATGAAGACATTGATGAATTTAGACTTTTCATCTTTGTTATATTTTTTTATACCACAGCCTGAGAGAAGACAGTAGGATATGGTATTCAAATAGGCCATATGCTCCAGGTATTTCATAACTGCCTCATTATCGTAAAAACTGTCCATAATTCCACCACCTTGTTTGGTTATATTGAAATATATGCTAATGCATTGAGGTTTATGGCAATGAATTTTTTTTATTGCCCTTCCGTGAAAATCCGTGCAAAATNNATGACCCATAAGGAATACCCTAACCCCCTGAGTTCTGAGCTCTGAACCCTGAGTTCTAAAATCAAGCAACATAATTGGCATATATTACGTCAAAATATGATTAGATGACAGTTTGCAACAAATTTGTTATCAAACTGAAATATAAAAAATAAAGGAAAAGAGCTGGAAAAGTCGAATTATTAATTGAAAGCACAGGAAAAGGAGGAGTTTGATGAAAAAAATAACAATATTTGTAACCGCATTGTGCCTTATTCTTGCACTTAATGCAGGCACTGCTTATGCAGCAGCACTTCAAAGCCAGAAGCAACCTTCCTTGTCCATGCAAGTTATGGGTAAGACTCTGAAAGATGTTGATCCGCCTATTTTGCAGGGAGGCAAGGTGTATGTTCCATTGAGGGCTGCCGGAGAAGCCCTTGGCTATAAAGTTACCTATAATGCAAGCACTAAAGTGATGGATTTAAAAAACGGCGGCAAAAGCATAAGGATTACCATTGGAAGCTTGAGCACCGTAGTAAATGATAAGAAGATTAAGATTGAAAAGGCGCCGTTTTTAAGTAATGGCAGAGCCTATGTTCCCATAGCCTATATCAAGACGGCATTTGGAGTAGAAGCCAAATATGAAAGCAGCAAAAATATAGTGACCATAGGAACGGTACAAGCTCCTGCACAGCCACCAGCCTCTGATAAGTCAAAGGGCATATACATATTAGGGAAAAAGATGGATCCAGAATTTGCTCCGATTATAAAGGACAACAAGGTTATGATTCCCTTGAGACCAATCGGAGAAGGTCTTGGCTATGATGTGGTGTGGAATATAAAAACCCAGACCATGTCCTTAAGGAAGGATGGACAAGCTATGGCCTTTGTGATAAACCAAGATAAGGCCGTGGTAAACAGCAAGGAAGTAGGCATGGATGCCAAAACAATAATGGTAAACGGCAGAGCTTATGTCCCGCTTACATTCATTGAAAAACAGATGGACTATGAAATTGCATATGATAAGGCTTCCAATAAGCTGGAGGTAAATGCGAAAAAAGCTCCGGCGGTTATTGCTAAAGTCCAGGATATAAAGTTTGATGAAAACGGAGGCTTCCCTCAGTTAGATATTATCGCAGATAATCCGGTAGAATATAAAACCTTTACAATGGAAAATCCCGACAGAATGGTTATAGACATTATGAATGCTATAGCGGATACGGAGTTTGAAACTAAGAGCATAGATAAGGAAGAGATCATCCGGGTAAGAATAGGACAGTTCAGCTCCAACCCATACATAACCAGAATAGTTGTAGATCTGAAGGATCAAAAGAAAGCCAAGATAGTGCAGACCTCTGACAAGAAAAGCGTATCCCTGGTGTATGCAAATATCATTCAGCCTGTAACAATAGCCAAAGAGGGATTCAGCGATGTAGTAACTATAAAAGGAAGCAAGGCCATAGACAGCCTTATAACAAAGCTGGAAGACCCGGAGAGAATCGTAATAGATGTTCAAGGAGCTGTATTGGAAGGAACAGAACAAAATCTTGAAGCCGGATCTTCCGTGGTTAAGACTGTCCGAACCGGCCAATATGAGGTTGGTACGGCAAGGATTGTGGTGGATGTAAACAAGAGCGCATTTTATGATGTAAAAAGCGAAGATAATGTAACAAAGATTTATATCTCTGATATGCCCTATTCCTTTATGGGGTATGATAAATATTACAATTCCTCTTTCGTATATCTGAACCCGGGAGAAGAGTCCCAATATAATGCCAGCTTTGATGAAGAAAGCAGAATACTTAAGGTAGAGATAAAGAAGGATATAGAATTTGATAAGNNATATCAAGCTGAGCAAGGAAACTCGAGGAGGAAACATCTTTACTCAAGCCGAATTCAGGTTGAAGGATAAAGTAGAATACGAACTCATATCTCCGGAAACTACCAAACTGGTCAAGTTTAAGCTCAAATATGTGCCTAAAACAGCTCAGGATATATTGGTAGTCATCGATCCGGGCCATGGCGGAAAGGATCCGGGAGCTAAAGGCATAGATGGCGTTACCTATGAAAAGAATCTTAATTTGGAAGTAGCAAAGAGATTGGAAAAGAAGCTTAATGACCTGGGATTTAAAACTGTTATGACGAGAGTGGACGATACCTATACCACGCTGCAGCAAAGGACAGACCTGGCAAACCAGAGCTATGGGGATTTCTTCATGAGCATACATTTCAATGCTTTTGTCAGCAAGACACAAGGTATAGAAACATTGTACTATCCTAACTCAACTAACGAGGGATATGCAATAAACAATAAGGATATGGCAGGGATATTCCAGCAGGAATTGATCAAAACCTTAGGAAGGCCGTCCAGAGGAACTGTGCCAAGGCCCAATTTGTTTGTATTGAATAAGACTAAAATGCCTGCCATACTTGCAGAGCTTGGGTTTATAACAAATAAGGAAGAGCTTGCACAAATAAAGAAGGATGCGTATAAGGACAAGGCGGCAAATGCTCTTGCGGCTTCCATCGTGAGATATTATAAAGAAATTCAGAAGATAGATTTGGAGCTGGATATAGCTTCAATATATTCAGGAAATATTACAGCCCCCCAAAGTTCTGAGAGCAGCGAACAAAATACGGCGAAGAATTAAAGCTCCGGGCATGAGCCCGGAGCTTTTGTTTTATATGATTCATTCATATAAAACAGGCGATAAACAGAGCAGCACTTGCTTCTATAAGCAAGTGCTGCAAAATTTATGAATGAGGGGGAGGAATAAAGAGTATTAGCACTAATTTACCAATAATCCTTGTAATGTAATTATATACAATGTTCATGTATATTGGTATAGCATAACAGCATTTGTTACAACAAATTTACAACTTACATGGTTTTTCAACATCCGCCCCTTGAATTTGATCTAGCAGCATACGAAACAGCCTATACATATATTTTTGCTCATGAATTATATGCTCTACAAGGGTTTGCCATACTTTATCCTCCAAGCCTTCATTTTTTAACTCATCGTACAGCCTTAGCGCTTCCCTGTCAAGCCTCAAAAACTGCCAGCACAGTTCGATGGCTTTTCTTCTCGCGCCGGGGAATATATATTGTGCTGTGTTATAATTGGGCCTATAAAAATTCTTCACCCTTTTGTTCAGCTCTGCAAACTCATTATGAATATCATCTAGTCTTGATACNNTTGATACCGTTTCCTCCATGAGATTCTTATTCGTAAGCTCTGCCACGGTCTTTAAAAATATGGGATGCTCACTTGATATTTCCGTCCACATATTCAGCTCATTGACCACACATCTTATGCCTGTGACCACTGCCAGACAATACATAATTTACCCTCCTTTAGAATATGGATTTCAATTGATGCTAATAATAAATATATGTGAGTGAAATCAACAGTATTCTTAGNNTCTTAGTCCCAATAGAGTATCAGCGGTGGTCAGACATGAGATAAAAATATTTCATAGGATGCATATAGAAATAAATAATCTGAAAATTATATATATATATGGTAGAATGATATATAGCAAAATATTTAAAAGGGGCTGAAGAATATGGGAGAAATGATTAAGGTCACATTGAATGGCCATCAAACCCGTCAATATCCCAAATCCATAAAATTATTGGAAATTGCAAAGGAAATCCAGCATAAGCTTGAATATAAGATTGTAGGGGCGATTGTTGACAATAACCTGAGAGAATTGGAATATACTCTGGAGGAAGACGCAAGTGTAGAGTTTGTGGACCTTGCTTCTTCTTATGGGAATAGATTTTATACCAGAAGCCTGGCTTTTTTGTTCATAATTGCTGCCAAAGAAGTTTTAAAGGGCTGCAAGGTTACCGTAGAGCACTCCCTCAGCAAGGGCTTATATTGTGAAATACATAATGCAGGCTCTTTAAACGGGAGCCTGGTTAAGAAAATAGAAGAAAAAATGAGAGAGATTGCACATAGGGATATACCTTTTATAAAGAAAAAGTATTCCAAAAAAGATGCAGAAAAGCTTTTTATGGAAAGAGAGCAATATGATAAATTGGAGCTTTTAGCGCACAGGAACAAAGATTCGATAAATATATACAGCTGCATGGGATATTATGATTATTTTTATGGCTATCTGGTGCCTTCTACAGGCTATCTGGACAAATTTGAGCTTTTATGCTATCCGCCGGGGATCGTGCTGCGCTTTCCCACCAGGGAGAACCCCAATGAAATACCTGAGTTTTTTGACCAGCCAAAGCTCTTCAATATTTACCGGGAATTTGAAGAGTGGGGAAAGATAATGGGAATAGGCAATATAAGCCAGCTTAATGATTATATCTTAAGAGGTGATATAAGAGAGCTTATTTGGATAGCAGAGGCTTTTCATGAAAAGAAACTGGCGGAGATTGCGGACAAAATATGCTCTTCCAAAGAAAAGAAAAAGCTGGTGCTCATATCGGGACCGTCCTCCTCAGGCAAGACCACCTTTACTCAGAGGCTGTCCATACAGCTCAGGGTAAATGGCCTCAAAACAGTAGCCATATCCATAGACGACTTTTTCAAGAACAGGGAGGATACTCCTAAGACTCCTGAAGGGGAATATGATTTTGAGACCATTGATGCCATAGATATCGACTTGTTCAATGAGCTGATCAACAGGCTTATAGCAGGTGAGGAGATTGAACTGCCTTATTTTAACTTCCATACGGGAAACAGGGAATGGAGAGGCAGGCGGCTTAAAATATCGGAAGAGCATATAATACTTGTGGAAGGCATACACGGCCTGAATCAAAAGCTTACCCGGGGTATTGATGCAAGCAAGAAGTATAAAATATATATCAGTCCTCTTACACATCTCAATGTGGATAATCACAACAGAGTGCCTACTTCCGACTTAAGGCTGATCCGAAGAATGGTGAGAGATTATCAATTCCGTTCAACAGATGCACTCACAACCATAAAAAGATGGGACTCTGTAAGAAACGGAGAGGATAAATACATTTACCCATACCAGGAGGCAGCCGATATAATGTTCAATTCATCTCTGGTGTACGAGCTCAGCGTATTAAAGAACATCGCAATGCCGCTTCTGGAGAGAATAGATAAGTCAATGGTAGAATATGTAGAAGCAAAGCGGCTGATGAAGTTTTTAGACTACTTGCTGCCTTCGGATTCCAAATGCATACCGAATAATTCCATACTTAGGGAATTTATAGGCAACAGCTGCTTTACAGTTTGAACGGAACTTAATTAAATGATATAGTTTAGCTTGCTGTACTGACTGATATAAGAGTGCAATCGTTA
>DPSW01000404.1 GCA_003527145.1 Clostridiaceae bacterium
ATATATTCTATTCTAGTTCAAAAAATTATTCTTTATTTGACTTTCATTTCTATTCTATCCCCATCTTTAATCTTACCATCCAAAAAAGCGTTTTTATCATTTATAAAAATGTGAAAAGAATCTTTAGGAATCCTTAGCTCTTCAAGTATCTCCCTAACTGTTTCCGTGTATTTGAATCTGACAACATCCCCATCCTTCATTTCATAGCTGTCATCAACGATTTCCCCGTTCACCATTGCTCTGACTTTTAGTTCATACTCCNNGGGAAGTATCTTTTATGATTTCCTTCAGTTGGATTCTGGGGGATTTTCCTCCTACAGCCCCCTGCACCTTTATTATATCCCCATTAAATACTTCAGTATTTATATTGCTCGGCATATCATTAACAAAGATTGCAGAAGGCTCCCCCAGATGGCCTTTCAGCACTACTTTTTCTCCGTTTAATTCATAGTGCAGATCTTGGCCCCTCGGCCCTATGAGAAGTCTCGGGTTGAACCCGATGAATATGAGGACATCAGCAACGGTAATGCCATTTGTATTAAGGAGCTTTACAGGCTTATCATTGACTACAACATGAATAAAATCGCTTTTTTTAACGCTGCGGGCAGATACTCCTATGCCGATGGGAGTAATAAACTCCGGACCCGAAACCCTTCTGCCGCCAAAAATTACATCTTTTATTATATCTGTTTTTCTTACTCCGACTCTATCTTTGGGCAATTCGAGATTCAAAGCTATATAATCTGCCAGCAAAGGGATGCAGCTGCCTCCTCCTATAAGAAAAACAGCGCTGGGGGATTTGCCGTTATATTCTATTATTTTTTGGCTTATTTCCAGAGCCAAATCTTTTACCGCCGTCTCTGCAATTTTCATAACTTCATCCGCACTCACTTGATGCTTGACGCCCATAATATCTTTAAATTTGATTGCAGACTTTTTGGATAGGCTCAATTTTACTTTTTCCGAAGTATCAAAGTCTAACAGATAGGCCTCGCCGATTTTTTCAGTGATTTCATCGCCTGCAGTGGGAACCATGGCAAAAGCAAATATGGTTCCGTTTTTGGTAAGAGCAATATCTGATGTACCTGCGCCTACATCTACCAAAGCTATATTTAAAAGCTTAAAATTATCCTGTATGGCAACATTCATTGCAGCAATAGGCTCCAAAGTCATGTTGTGTATAGATAAGCCTGATAGTCTGATTACCGTTTGAAGGCTGTCTATTACAGTCCTTGGCAAGAAAGTTGCAATCACTTCAACGCCTATGCTGCTGCCGCGGTGGCCATCAAGCTTCCCTATTATTGTGCCATTCAAAAAATAGTTTGTGACTGCATATCCGACGCAATAATACTCTGAATTCTCACCGGCGTTCATGCTCATCATTTCTTTTTGTGCTTTTTGAATGGCTTCTATTTCAAGGCTGGCTATGATATCCTTATCAATATATGTAAGGGGATCTATCTCCCTGGAAACTTCTATCTTGCATGTTTTGAGACTTCTTCCTGCTGCAGCAATGGATACCTTGTCCAATTTAATATTCAGTCTCTTTTCAAGCTTTTCTTTCACGTTTGTTACCGTTTCTCTCACCAGGTTAATATCATGTATCTGACCATCATACATCGCTCTTTTTTTATGCTCTTCAACTTCGAAATCCATTATCTCAAAGACTTCTCCGTGAAAAACTCCAACTATGCCCACTACGGTTCTGGTGCCAATATCCAGAGAAAAATAAAATTCTTCCTTGCCCATACTATCACCCTAATCCATATTAAAATTTATTTTTTAACAAAAAGATGTAATTTAACTATAATTCTATAAAAAAAACTATAATCCTCCTATTTTCGACTAATACTCAATCAGTATCTCGCTAAACAAAAAAATTCTACAATTTTCATGTTTTATTTGTATAAAAAAAACACAAGCTAAATATTGAACACATCAGATTTAAATCTGAAAGGAAGTGACTTATATGTTGCAAAGAAGACGCACTATGATGAGAATGGGAACCATGGGTGCTATAGGCGGATTAATGCTTTTGCCTATTTTTAGCGGCAAAGTACGAAAAAGAATAAGTAGAACAGGCAGANNACATGATACAAGATATGTTAGACATGAAGCGATAAAAATTCAGGCCCTGACAGGGCCTGATCTTTATCTTATCCATTTCTGCTGTTCGCTTACAAATTCACTTTTCAATGCTCCCATTATGATCTCGTCGTAAAAGTTTCCGTCGATAAAAGCGGATTTTCTGGTTCTCCCCTCATATCTGAAGCCGCATTTTAAATAGCATTTGGAAGCTCTTTCATTGTATTCATAGAGCTTTAAAGAGACTCTGAAAATATCCATCTCATAAAAAGCAAAGCTAAGCAGAATTTTTATAGCGTCCTCTCCTNNTTCCAAGTTTGCAGCTTTGATCCATTTCACTGAAATCATACAGCTGGATTGTGCCGATGGGCTTGCCTTCGGCTACTGTCTCTATGATAAGATTCATAGGATCATATCCAAAGCCCTTGGACAAGTTCAGCCTCAGTTGATTGGTGCTAAGCTTTCCCTCAGTCCAACCGGCAAGCTTATTAAGCTCTACGTCATTATACCAGCTGTGAAGGTAAAATAGATCTTTTTCACTGCCTTGACGCAAAATTACTTTTTCGCCTTTTAAATAATCCCCTTTATTATCATGCTTATTTATATAAATTGAGGATAATAGGCTTGGAATAAATTTGAATAACTTATATGGCTTTGATAAATATAAATCTTTGTTGTCCAATACATCGTCAAAAACATTTTTTTGGACTTTAAAGCCTATATTTACTTTGTCGTCCAATCCATCCTTTATTATATTTCCCTCATTGGTCGCATATATGGTATATTGACCTAATACAATATCTTCATCAATAAGTGATAACCCGAAATTACCCGAGCCATAAAGCAGCACCTTTGCAACTAAAAGCTTTAAAATCGGATAACGCTTAAAAAAGACCTTGTACAACTGAGAAATATCATCGGCGAAAATTTTTACATTGCCTGACAGCAAGGCGCTCATCACATACCCGCTCCCCTAAACACAATAAATACAGCATCATTATATCATATATTTATTTTTTTTACATTCTATTTAATCAGTTTAAGCCCTTTTCCAACCTTCTCAAAAGCCCTTATAGTTTCATCCAAATCCGCTTTGGTATGAGCTGCCGTAACTATTGTCCTCACTCTGGCCCCGCCTCTAGGAACCGTAGGGAATACAATGCTCTGGGCAAATACGCCTTCCTCAAAGAGCTTTTTACTCAACTCTATGGCAAGCTTATCATCTCCGGCAATCACAGGAGTTATTGGGGTTTCGCTATTTCCTGTATTAAAGCCCAGATCCTTTAAGCCTTTCTTCAGATACCTTGCATTTTCCCACAACCTATCCGTAAGCTCTGTGCTCTCAGATAATATCTTTATGGCTTCAAGGCAAGCAGCAGCTACAGACGGTGGAGCCGCCGTGCTGAAAAGGAAAGGTCTTCCTCTATGGTTCAGCCATTCTATCAAATTCTTTCTGCCCGCAACATATCCGCCTACAACACCGATAGCCTTTGATAAGGTGCCTATCTGTATGTCAACTCTTCCATGAAGCCCAAAATGGTCAGCAGATCCTCTGCCGCTTTTGCCTAAGACTCCGCTGGCATGAGCATCATCTACATATGTAAGGCAGCTGTACTTTTCTGCCAGATCCACTATTTCGGGCAGCTTTGCAACATCTCCGTCCATGCTGAATACGCCGTCTGTTATGATCAGCTTTGTATTGTAGTTATCCTTAACCTCGTTTATAACTCTCTCCAAATCCTCCATGTCGCTGTGCTTATACCTCACTACATCAGCACGGCTCAATCTGCATCCGTCTATAATGCTGGCATGGTTAAGCTCATCACTTATTATTATATCTCCCTTATCAACCACTGCAGGGATCACACCTGCATTGGCAGTGAATCCGGATTGAAAAACCAGTACAGCCTCAACATGCTTAAATTCAGCCAGCTTTGCCTCCAGTTCTTCATGTATACTCATGTTGCCTATTATTGTTCTCACTGCTCCGGCTCCAACTCCCCATTTTTCCAGGGCTTCCATAGCCGCCTTTTTTAATCTGGGGTGATTGGCAAGGCCTAAATAATTGTTTGAAGAAAGGTTGATAACTTCTTTGCCGTTTATCACACTTCTTGCTCCCGAAGGGCCTTCCAAAACAGCGAGCTTTCTGTATACGCCTTGTTCTTTTAATTCATTCAGCCTTTGTGTCATGAAATCCAAGTCATGAATACTCATTTTTTTACCTCCTTAACCGTATATTATCAGCAATAAAAATCAAGCTTGAATATGCTTCCATTATATCATTTACAGAAGTTTAAAAAAATATAGTTTGGGAGAATTTTATACTTTTTTATATATTTGTACGTTTCTAGCGTACATAATTCTTTAATATTCCCACATCCTGGATCTTTACTTGCACTATATCCCCCGCATTTAGAGGACCTATGCCGGAAGGAGTTCCTGTAGCGATCACATCTCCGGGATTGAGAAGCATTACATTGCTGATAAAACTCACCATTTCACCCACGCTGAATATAAAATCAGAGGTATTGGATTTCTGTTTTGTTTCCCCGTTCAATATGAGCTCCAAGGGTAAGTTGTCGTAATCCAAATCCGTTGCAATACAAGGCCCAAAGGGAGCAAAAGTATCGAAGGATTCNNTCTGGCAGTCACATCATTGAAGCAGGTCGCACCCAATATGTAGTCGACAGCTTCATCGGGCTTGATGTTTTTTGCCTGGCGTCCCATCACTAAAGCTAATTCAGCTTCATAATCAACTCTTTGAGACATTTCAGGCCTTATTATCTCTCCTCTATGCGCCAATATCGATGTAGATGGTTTTATAAATATAACAGGCTCCTTGGGTAAATCAAGCTTCATCTCCTGCGCATGTGATCTATAGTTAAGACCTACACAAACTATCTTTGAAGGCATGCAAGGGGTAAGAAAATCAATTTCAGTAATGTCATAGAAGCTGTCAGTAATTTCATAGTCTCCGAATATATCGCCTTGAATTATTTTAACCTTTTCGCCTTCCAGTAAGCCATAGCTTATAAAATCATCTTTTTTAAATCTTATAAATTTCAAATCTACTCCTCCTTATATGCTTGCTGCTTCTAATAAGATTTCGGGAAGTGCATATGCAGTATTTTTATAGTATTTCTCATCCTCTTCTTCTGTCCCTTCAAAGAGATTCCTGCGCTTCAAAGGAAGATCGCTTATCGTGATGAGAGCTGCTGCGTTGCGTTTTATAGCTTTAGCCGCAGTAAAAACTGAGGATGCCTCCATCTCAACGGCATCGCAGCCTTTCCGGATCATATAGTCAAAGCTTTTCTTGTTCTCTCCCAATATGGAATCAGTAGTAAATATTTTACCCCGATGTACAGCGACTCCCAAAGAATGAGCAATCGGCACCGATTGCTGAAATAACGCCTGAGCCAGCCCTTCATTGCCTGATATTGTCTGTCCGAAGCAGTCCTTTTCAATATTCTGAGAATGATATCTGGAAAAGCCTTCTCCTATAACAGCGCTGCTGCATATCAGAATATCTCCGAAGTTCAGCTTATTGTTTATACCACCTGCAGAGCCTGAGAAAAATATGTTCTCACAACCGGAATAGCCTAAGGCTATCACGCAATCGCCGGTCATCGGAGCACCAATGCCGCTTTGGATCACAGTTACGGGCTTTCCGTGATAATATAGGGTGACGCCTTTATACCAGCCCTTAAATTCTTTTATTATGCTATCCGCTTTTTCCATAAAACCTGATAAAGGCCATACAGGGCTTATTATAACATTTTTTGAGATGTCCTGGATATGGCATCCAAAATGTTTTTCTATCATTATCTCATTTTTTACATCTTCATACATAAACACCCCTCCATAAATGATTATAACAAAAAAAGAGATGCAATANNACTGAAATATAATTTATATACGAAGATGAAAAAGCCTAATGCTGTCTGAATTTTTTTATAAAAATAGGTGGTATTGAAATAATGATGATCATAACTCCTACGAGCTTAAAGGTTGTTAGCACATTTATGCCATAAGCCATTATACCGGATACGGCGTAACCCAACGGAAGCCCTAACAGGGATAAAGTTGTTGCTGTAGATGATACCCTGCCCATTTTGTCCACCGGGGTAGACTCCTGCATAAGCGTCATTGAACCTGCGCTGATCACAGGGATAAATGCTCCGCCGATTGCTGCCGCAAAGCAAGCCAGTTCTATATTATTTATAAACCCGAAGGACAGCATGCCTGAGCCTAATCCCATGAAACCCGCTATTACCAAAGCGCTTCTTTTGAATCTATCGCCGATTTGGCCTATGAGAAGCGAGCTTGCTATCATTCCTATAGTAAATGACATAAGTATGAAGCTCATGCCTTTTTCTCCGGCCATCAATATTTTATCCGAATATACCGGCAAAAGCACGTTAAAAGGAGCTAATACCAGGTTTACCAGGCAAGCCATGGTCAAAGATACCAATAATACTATATTGCTTTTTATAACAGCAATCCCCTCAGTGAATTCAAAGTAAAATTGCTTCATGTTCAAAGAAATAGCCTTGTTGCCGATGGTATCTATTCTTGCAATGATTGCGGTAAAGGAGGATATAAAGAAGGTGGCGGAATCTATCAATATCGCCGCCCCGATGCCTATATAGCCCATGACCACAGCGGCAACTGCAGTACCGGCGATTTCAGCCGCTGAAGAAGATGCCTGGCGCAGTGAATTAGCGGGAAGATAGTGCTTTTTATCCACTAATACCTGCATGACTGATGCTCTCGCAGGGCTTGCAAAGACCTCGCAGGATGAATTTATAAAGGTCAGGATATATAGATGCCAGAGACTGACCATATCCGAGATGTAAAGAAATGCCATAATAGCCGTGGAAAAGCCTCTAAGCAAATCGGTAAAAATCATCACATTTTTCTTGTTCATCCTGTCTACCAATACTCCCGCCGGCATGCCGAACAGGACTGCAGGTGCCGCGTTAACTGCCATTACAGTGCCCATCATCAAGGTAGAACCTGTCATCTTATATACCATCCATAGAAAAGCTATGCTGTCTATGGCATCCCCAAATCTGGATATAGTATTTCCGGCCCAGATCTTTAAAAAATCCTTATATTTAAGCAGCGCTCCATAACCCCTTTTTTCTGTCTCAGCAGCATTGAATTCCATCACAAAATCCTCCAGAATCAATTATATTTTTTAAANNTTACATACGTATAAGCTTTTGTATCCTTTCGCTTATCGCTCTTCTCTAGTAACTCTTCTATCTTTTTCCTTAGCTCATCAAATTCTTCATCAGTCAGGTGAATAACCCCGTAATTGAATATCTCTTTATCATCATCCTTCTTCTTGCTCAGATAGTCTCTATAATCCTCTGATGCATTTCTAAACGCAGTATCCTTTAAATTGCCTATATGTTCCTGCCAGCCTTCCTCCTTCATGATTATCTTTTCTACCCTGAAGCTTTCTGCAGTGGGGTAGTAATACTTCTCAACAATACCCGACTTCTCTTTCTTATCCACAATCTCCAATACACCTATGCGCTCCAATTCCTTTACATGATAATGCACCTTTGACGGGATTTCTCCAAGCATATCTGCAAGCTGCTTGACCGTCATAGGAGCTTCATCCAATGCAAAAAGGATCTTCATTCTGAAAGGGTCGGTAAAAACCTTTATTTCCTCCAAATTAGAAAGTATTTTTTCTTTTTTCATAGAAACCTCCAAAAATGTTTGATGATATATTAATGTTTATCATTAAAATTTATTTTATTGTAAAATTTAATTTTATTATATATCTTCATATGATTTTGTCAAGATAAAATTTAAAAGACTTGTAAATATTACAAGTCTTTTAATGCATCTTCTATAAGTTTTGAGAATTCATCCGTTGACCGGGCTCCTGCTATCATTTCGCCAACCATCTCCCCCTTGCTGTTTACAATCAATGTAGTGGGGACATACATTATCTGATCCAGGAAGNNAAGGATGTTCGTATATTTGCCGCCTTTTTGATCTAATATCTTTTTCCCGGCTTCAAGCTCATTGTCTGCGAGTATAGCCAGAATCTTGACATCTTTGTCCGAGTATTTATCTTCTATTTCCTGCAACGCAGGAATCTCTGTTATACAAGAGGGTCAGGTAGTGGTCCAGATATTCACAACTGTAAGCTTATTATCTGCAAAGAATTTATTTGTAACCTCATTGCCTTCAAAATCCTCAGAGGTAAAGTCAGGAATCCTGAATGCTCCTTCCTGTTCTTTAGGGCTTTCAGCCGGGGCTTCCTCCTCTTCGGTGCCGGCATTCGCTTGCTGATCCGGTTTTTGAGTTTCTTCGTCAGGTTTTGCAGGCTCCTGGGCTTCCTGTTTCGGCTCTTCCGCCGGTGCTTTATTACCGCAAGCCGAGATGCTAACGGCAATTATCAGCACTGCAGCTAATATCCAAAGTCTTCTCACGATCTCTCCTCCTCTTATCTAAATTGAATCCTGATTCTATGGCTTTCGTTGGGCATTTCCCAATACATTTTCCGCATCTTACACATTCCGGGCTGTTGGCATTTTCATAAATTTTAATATCTACAGGGCAGTTTTTATTGCATATATCACATCTTGTACATTTGCTTGCATCAACATTCATTTTATAAAAGCTTACACTGTTAAACAAGGAGTATATAGCTCCCAATGGGCATACAGCTCTGCAAAAGGGCCTTGATATCAGTATGGATAAAATGATTGTAACCCCCAGAAGAATAAGCTTCCAATAATACATGATACCTATGGCTCCCCGTAAAGCCGCATTTTTTATAGTCAGAGGTATGCCCGCCTCTAATGTTCCTGCCGGACAAACATATTTGCAAAAATAGGGAAGTCCAATCCCTACTTCATTAGTAAATAGTGCCGGCAACAACAAAACCAACACTATGAGGAAAAAATACTTTAAGGAATTTAGCAGTTTAGGCAGCTTTAGCTTCTTAGCAGGTATCTTGTACAGAAGCTCCTGAAAGAATCCAAAGGGACACAACCAGCCGCAGACAAATCTTCCGCCTATCGTACCGATAAGCATGAGAAAGCCTATGACATACAGGGATACCTGGTGTTTGAGCCCCGCAGCTACAGACTGGAGCGAACCTATGGGGCAAGAGGTATATGCTCCGGGGCAAGAGTAGCAATTCAGCCCGGGGAAACAGACTGACTTCAGCTTTCCCCTGTATATGGTTCCTTTTGCATAGCCTTCAAAATATCCATTGCCTAAAATTGTAGAAGCTATCTGTATTATCCTTCTTTTAATATTAGCCAATTCCTATACACTCCAAACAGATATTTATAGCTTTTTTGAGCACCTCAACCACTTCTCCCCTATAAATACCCGCAGCAATTAAAGCAAAGGACGCCAGCAATAATAAATATTTTGATTTATCTTTCACAGTACTAAGCCCCCAAACTGATATACATTTCGTACATTATTTCATGCACCGCATGTCATTCTGAACGCCAGCGAAGAATCTTAGGTATTTCTTATAGGTCCAAGATCCTTCGGGTTAAACCCTCAGGATGACAATAAAAACCTCTCGAATAATATACTTACTTATATGTTTCCATTATATCAGACTTATTCGGAATACCAAAGAATTTTAGGTATAAAAAAGAGAGCCCTGAGGCTCTCTAGGATAGTGCATTTTTCTTGAGTTTTTCTATAGCGGCTTTGAATTGCGGTATCAATGCTATTGCAACGCAGATTGCTGTTTCCGTACCCATCAGCGGAAGGTTTACGGTAAATGAATACCATATGGGATTCATGCCTTCCGGTGCAAAGGAACCGAAAAAGACAAATCCTGATATGAAATGAGCCATAAATCTGCTGAATCCTCCGATAAGTACGCTTATAGGCAAATATTTTCTGTTCAGCCCTGCCAATCCCATCACTCCAAAGGCTATGGGATAATCCAAAAGCACCTGAGTCCAATGCATTATATAAGGGCCTTGAATAAACTGCAAAAAGCCATAAGCTATACCGGCAATCANNATACTGCCCGGAGTGATTGACCCCCCCTGTGGCCAATGATACAGCTTTATATAGGATAATACAAAGGACATAGCTATGCAAAGGCCGCCATATACAAGAATTTTAGTATTAGTTTTTTTATTCTTTGATGAGTATGCCAAAAATAGTGAAAGCCCTACAAGAACCAGGAGTATCAGAATTGTGACTCCTTTAAGCTCTTTAAGCTCGCTAAATATTTGGGTAAAATAATTCATAAAAATAACCCCCTTTTGATATGTCCTCGGAGGAGACGGTCAAAAATAAATAGCCGCAACAAGCGTTGCGGCGGCGTAAATCTACTTAACCGAAACCGCTTCCCTTCGTTAGGATTAACTACACAGGTTCTAAGGGTCAGTGGCATAAACCACGCTCTCAGCATAAGCTCCCCTAGCGGACATTATCATATTAAATTCAAATACAATATACTACTTATCGGTATAGGTGTCAAGGCTTCTGTATTTCCACTCCGTATATGCCCAGCATCATATCTCTTACTTTATCNNGTTATCTTTATCATAAAAATAATATGACCACCTGACATCATCGATTTTTTGATACTCCGGCATACCTGGCAGTAATAGCAAAGCGATATCATCCACTTTAATTTCCATGGCTTTGACACAATAAGAAAGGGCCTCAATTTGTGTCATATTTGTTCCTACATCACTGAATACTTTCTCTATAACCGTTGGAAGGCTTGAATTTAATGACTTTTTAATTGCTTCCTTAATAAATTNNATTCTCCCAAGATCACCATCCGGATATCCTATTTTCTTATCGTTATTCTGCCTCCATCTTAGGAATTTTAAAGCCTGCTCCCCATTAAGCTTCTGTCTGCCCTTTGGAATATCGATAATCAGAGGAGGATTATCCGAAGGCTCTATATAGTCCATATGAAATGGAATATCAATCTCCACTCCACCTAATATATCAACTATATCTGCTACAGTTTGATATTTCATGCATATATAATGATGTATGGGAACTCCTGCAAGTATTTCTCCTATAGCATCAGCCGTACCAAGTGCACCGCTTCTTCCAAATACTGCGTTTAATTTTCTTTGATCACCCTTCTCATATCCTTTTTCATAATAATATGTATCTCTGGGAATAGAAATCATAGATATTTTTTTATCATCCGGANNCGGTTCATTCTCTATGCCCAATAGAATAAAGTTTATATTATTGCTGTTTTTTACTGCCATTTCTAATGGTCCCAGCTCTGTGTCAAGCTCTTGATCGGCAGAATCAATTACCGGTTCTATAGAATTAATCGGCTTAATCTTGGGTTTATAAGTTTTTAAGTATATAAAAAAACACAATCCGGAGATAGTTATGGAGAATAAAAAATATATAAAGAATTTTTTAATATAACGCTTCATATAAACGCCTCTTTCTACTGAGAAAAAAGAATAAGATCATGCTTCTTCCAGTATAGCATCATAATAACATA